>NZ_JBAJEX010000009.1 GCF_039822265.1 Thiobacter sp. AK1 | reverse complement strand
GTGCGCGCTAGGCCCATGTGCAACGGGCGTTGCCAAAAAGTCTGCTTTGCCTTTCCAGTACTGGAAAGGAATCTCGGTGCGATGTCTACATGGCATGACCAGAAAGGGGTGTTTCCCCAAATGCCTTTCCAGCACTGGAAAGGAATCAGGGCGTCATGCCTTGTATTGAAAGGCATGGAGAAGATGATGGGTCACCAGTGCGCGCTAGGCCCATGTGCAACGGGCGTTGCCAAAAAGTCTGCTTTGCCTTTCCAGTACTGGAAAGGAATCTCGGCGCGATGTCTACATGGCATGACCAGAAAGTGGCGTTTCCCCAAATGCCTTTCCAGCACTGGAAAGGAATCAGGGCGTCATGCCTTGTATTGAAAGGCATGGCGTCAAAGTGCACGAGTAGGCGAGTTTTCTATATAAGGCATGGCGTTTTGCTGCCTATCTATTAAACATAAGGAAACCGAGATGGCTAACACGATGCAAGTAAACGACCTGGGCGAAATCAAAGCGGCTTTGGAAAGGCACATGGAAAGCCTGCACAAACGGGCAATGGCCGTGGTGAACGAGTACTACGAATTCAGGGACGAGATGAACAAGCAGATGGACTGGCCGAAGAAAAGCTCCCTCAAGCCCAGAGTCCGCCAGCGCGGGCTATCGATAGCAGCGGAGTGGTACGACAAGCGCTGGTATGGCTCGAAAGCGAAGGGGACGCGGAGGGCGTTTACGACGTACATCGCCAAGCCTAGAACAGCGAATGGCTACACCCTGAGCAAACTGCTGGAATATGCCCAGGACTGGGAAAAGGACAAGGTGGCAGAAACCGAGAAGGCATTGACGGCGATCCGCTACGAGGCGGGCTGCGTCATGAAGGCGCTGTCCTACCTGAACAGTGCCATCGAGAAAGGGCAGGCTGAGAAGTAGGACAGGCAGTCCAGCGTGCTTTACTTCGAGCCGCGTCAACCTCCCCGTCGGTCAGATCGAACTGGCAGTAGAGGAGCTGCACGCATGGCTGGACGCCCTGTATGATCGCGCGTACCGGATAGTGGAAGCACGCTGGCGGGCGGTGAGGGCGGCAGAAAAGAAGATGCCCGGATGGGAGCACATCCAGGCGACGTTCCGGACGCATCGGCCTCGGCCACCGGCGCATACCCTTCCGCGCCGCCCAGTTGCCAGGCCAGATCGCCCCGCGGGGTGCGGATCGCCTGCCCCTCACGCACGACGGGCTGGTTGGGCGAAGACTTGATGCCATCAAGCACCGCGATGCGTGCGCGCGGCAACTCCAATTAGGCGAGGCGCGAGAGCCGGCCTTGCGGCTGGTAGGTCCGAGGAGGCCTGGGCCGGCGCGCGGCGGGCGCTGACGCGGAAGAGGGAGTCTAGGTTGACATCCTCCCTTCCTGAGGGGATGGGAGGAGGTTAAGAGCACCGAAACGCTACCGCCAAGTGCGCTTTTTACCCCGATTTTCAGGCGTCGCCCTGATAAAAGGGGGGGATGGATCATCCGTCTCCTCAACCCTCTATTCCCTCTCTTGAGCCCGGCGAGCCGATTCCGAACACCGGGGTTACGCAAGCGCTGGACCGGATACGACAGCGCCAGGAACAGGACGCCATCGCCGCAGGCCTGCCTGTGCCAGCGAATGGCGCGCCCTTGCCAAACGACGTGCTAAGGTCGGCGCTGTTTGGCGTGGCGGCGCGCCTCTACAAGCACGAAACCAAAATCGCATCTGTGCAGGGGGTCGATGTCTATCTGGTGCGCGGCTACAGGCCGACCCAGGAGCACCTGGACGTATGGGAGCAATGCCTGCGACTTGCCACCCAGCACGGAACGGGCAAGAAAATCCGGTTCACGGCCTACTCCTTCCTGAAGGCGATCGGGCGCAATACCGGGAAGTTTGAGTACGGCTGGCTGAAAGAGACCATCAACGACCTGGCTGGCTGCTTGGTGCGCATCAGCAATGGTCGGTACTCCTACTTCGGGACGCTGATCCAGGATGGTTTCCGGGACGAAGAAACGGGCGAGTACATCATCTCGGTGAACGAGCGGCTCGCGCTCCTGTTCTGTGGCGGCAACTGGACCGCCCTCGATGGCCGCGAGCGAAAGAAGCTGCGCCGCCAACCGCTGGCCCAATGGCTACATGCGTTCTATTCCACCCACAAGGAACCCTACGGTCACAAGGTCGAAACGATCAGGCAGCTTTGCGGCAGCGAGACGGAAGAGTTATGGAAGTTCCGCCAGGTGCTGCGCCGGGCCTTGGCCAGCCTTGAGCGCGCGACGGGATGGCGCTGCTGGATCGACGAGAACGACCTTGTGCATATCGAGAAAGCAAAAAGCATGCCCAACCCCCTATCGGGGTAGCGGGTAGGCCTAAAATCGCGAGTTATCCACAGATTTCGAATAATCATGAATGCAACTATCGGGGTAGCGGGTAGGCGGTATCGGGGCAGCGGGTAGGTTTTGGGTGGAAACTATCGGGGTAGCGGGTAGGCGGTATCGGGGCAGCGGGTAGGAAACTATCGGGGCAGCGGGTAGGAAACTATCGGGGCAGCGGGTATGGTCGCGCCTGTGGAAAACTTGTCCAAGTCATTGAAAAAGAATGCAAACAAAAGTTATCCACAATTGCCCTAATCTTTCTTTAATCTTTTTTTAATCTATATAGGCGGATTCAGGTATGCGCAGAAGAGACTCTCTTGCTGGTCATGCAGATTGCCGGAGACCTGTCGGAGCTTCTGCTTCGCGCTCTGGCTGCCGGTGTACTGGAGACCGCGGGGCAGGGCAAGGTAACGGTTGCGCTGGTCGCGCGGTTGCCTGGCGCTAAAGACCTTGCTCAAACCTTGAGCGGTGAGGGTGTTTTTTCCGACATTCGCGCCAATGAAGCTAAACAAGCAGGTTTGGTGCGCTTTTTGCCCGCGTTCTGAACAGGCGCAGCGCTATCCTTTCCACGTCGGCCACCATCTACACCCAGTGGTGAAATTTGGAAACATGGAAACTGCCAAGAAAAATCTACATCCGGTCTGGCTGTATGACGGCAAGCCGGAATACGTTGACCTGACAGTCGCACCTGCGAGCCAAGGGGGTTATGTCCTGGTTCTGGAACTCGCGAACGAAACGATACGGCTGGCCGCCACTCGCCATCCGGCGAAATACGTCACTGCCTGGCGCCACAACGTCAAGCGTTACGGCCTACCAGACATCATCCGAGTGTTGGTATCCAGGCCATATCTACGCTACGAGGCGGTCAAACGCGGGCTTGCGAGAGTGTTGGCAGAGAACAAGGACGACGAATCGGATTCGTATCGGCTGGATGTCGATCGGCTTACGGAAAAGGCACGGGAAGTCTTCTCCGTGGCAGGGGTGTAACTAGACGAAGGGCAGCAGGCCATGCCGATTGTATCCGACTTTGCCAAGGCGCTCGGCTGGCTTGCCGTGCTCGCTTTGGTTGGCGTGGGAGCAGCCCATGCGGATGGCAGCTTCTTCTTCCAGGATCAGGGCCACCCGCCTAGACAGCGCGCCACCTTCTCGGATCAGGAGCGAGACAGGCTGCTTCAGGACGCCTACGCCTGCAATCGGCCTGGGAAGACGCCAGAAGAACAGCAGCGGTGCCAAGCCCGCGAAGAACATGCTCGACGAATGATCGCCGAGCGGACGCGCGCCAATCATCAACGGGCAGAACCGCAGCTTCAGGAACTCAGACAACTCTATCGCCAGCAGGCAAGGTAACGCATGTTCGAATCCGTGGATTTCGAGGAACCCTGGCGCAAGGTGCATGAGTGGCCCATGGCGCTCACCTGGTTGTCAGCATCCGCCATGACGCTGGCCGTGACGGCCACATTGCCGGTCCCGACCAAGGCAGGTGTTGCGGCATCGCTCGCATGTCTGTCATTGGCTGCCTGGCGATCGATCCAGGCTTGGGGTCGAAGCCAGGCGAGGACGCGAGCCCTGGATAAAACCCGAAAGGAGTTCGTCACGCCACAAGACCTGATCTCGAAACAAAAGCCAGGCCAGTTCTGGTTGGGCAAGGGGTTTGTCTGGACGGACATCGAGGCGCGAAAGATGCACGCTCTGATTGGGAAAGGCGTGGCCGAAACCTTCGGCAAAGAATTCATCAAGGATGGAGCCCACTGGCTTCATGGGCTATCCAGGGAAGAGGATGTCTATGCCGATCTCGGCTTGCTTGAAGGGCACACCCTGATCGTCGGATCGACAGGTGTGGGGAAGACGCGCCTGTTCGACCTCCTGATCGCCCAAGCCATTGTCCGTCAAGAACCGGTCATCATCATCGACCCCAAGGGCGACCACGGCTTGGCCTCGAATGCCCGCAAGGTCTGTGAGGCGCTCGGGCAACCGGAGCGGTTCGTCTATTTCCACCCCGCCCATCCCGAAAAGTCCGCCTGCATCGACCCGCTACGCAACTGGAACCGCAAAACGGAACTCGCAAGCCGGATCGCTGCGCTGATTCCATCCGAGACGGGCGCGGACCCGTTCACAGCCTTCGGCTGGAAGGTGCTCAACGACATCGTGAATGGCCTGATCGCCACAGGGCAGCGGCCGAACCTGGTGCAGTTACGGCGCTACATCGAAGGCGGACCGGACGACCTGTTGCTCAAAGCGCTGCGAATCCACTTCAAACACCACGTTCAGGATTGGGAGACCCGGATAAGCTCCTTCGTGAAGCAGTACAAGGGCAATCAACTACTGGCCTACATCAGCTTCTACAAGCAGGTTGTAATCCATGACGCCCAATCCGTCGATCTGGACGGCCTGATTTCCACCTACGAGCACAACCGGGAACACTTCCAGAAGATGGTGGCGTCGCTCATTCCGATCCTGTCGATGCTCACCAGCGACCCGCTGACAGATCTCCTGTCACCGGATTTCGAAGCGGGTCACGACAAGCTGGTAACGGACATGGCTCGAATCATCCGGGCCGACAAGGTGATGTATGTGGGCCTCGACTCTCTGGCCGATGCCACAGTGGGGAGCGCCATCGGCTCCATCCTGCTTGCTGACCTGACTGCCGTGGCCGGCGATCGGTACAACTACGGCATAGACTCGATCAAACCGATCAACGTGTTCGTGGACGAGGCGGCGGAGGTCATCAACAACCCGACCATCCAGCTCCTGAACAAAGGGCGCGGCGCAGGATTCCGAATGACCATTGCAACCCAGACATTCGCTGACTTCGCCTCCCGTCTGGGTGACGAGAACAAGGCCCGCCAGGTGCTCGCCAACACCAACAACAAGATCACCCTGCGTGTGCAGGACGCGGAAACGCAAAAGTACATCGCGGACGGCATTCCGAAGATCAAGGCGCGCACCATGATGATCCGCTATGGGCACAACGTCGATTCCAACATCCACGATGCCTACAGCGCCTCCTACCAAGAGCAAGCGACCGAGGAAGAGGCAGACTTGATACCTCCCGCCATCCTCAGCGAGCTTCCACCGCTGCATTTCTTCGCCCGATTGTCCGGCGGCAGGACGATCAAAGGGCGGATTCCGATTTTGGTGTAAAGGGCGCGCATGCGGCGATTCTTGCTGGCCCTTTCGCTCCTTTGTGCTGCTCATGCGGCCGCCGCAAGTTCGACGATTCCCGCAAAAGGAACAATCGAGGTGGCGTTCTCGCCAAACGGCGGCGCTACAGCCCTGGTGGTGAAAACGATCGCTGACGCGAAGAAATCCATCCTGGTGCAAGCATACAGCTTCACGTCTGCGCCCATAGCTCAGGCGCTGGCGCAAGCCAAAGAGCGCGGTGTGGACGTGCGCGTGCTTCTCGACAAGAGCCAGAAATCGGAGCGCTATACCGTCGCGACCTACCTCTCCCATCACGGCATCCCCACCTGGATAGACCAGCAACACGCCATCGCGCACAACAAGGTGATGGTGATCGATGGCGATACGGTGATCACGGGGAGTTTCAATTTTACGAAGGCGGCAGAAGAGAAGAATGCCGAAAACGTCATCGTGTTGCGCGGCAATCCTGGGCTGGCAAACGTCTTTGCTGCCAACTGGATAAAGCATCAGACACATAGCGAACGCTACTGATCATGCGTCAGGAAACAAGAAAACAGGGCACTTGGGGCGGATTCATCGCCACCATTCTGCTCGTTGGATTCGTTGCGGCGTGGGCTTTGATTCCATCGAGGGCGATGGAAGAGACATGGCTGACAGAAAAGCGCCAGATGGCAGCATGGGCCGGTGGAGCCACCAGCCGGTGGATCATGTCGCAGGCCGCAGGGGTCATGGCTGACACTGCAAGACAGGCCCACAAAGCGGTAAATGATCTCGGCGGCAGCCAGATCGAGAAATGGCTGACGGATCGAATCTGCGCAAGCCTGCTCTGGGCGAATGTGGTGGTCTATCGCACCTATGCGCTCATGATGTGGGCGCTTCTTGGCATACCGCTGATTCTGGCGGCATCGGTCGATGGCTTCTATGTGCGCGAAATTCGGAAGACAGCCTTCATCTCCCAAAGCCCGATTCGCCACAAGATCGGGGTTCACTTCTTTCGTCTGGTCAGCATCGCGATGGTTCTTTGGCTCTTTCTGCCGATTCCTATGCCGATCCTAGCAGCGCCTGCCGTGGTGTGCTTCATGGCGCTGTCGCTCTGGCTATGGGTAGGAAATTTGCAGAAGCGATTGTGATTCTATGGTAGAGAGCGCGTGCATGCGTAGATACCGAGCTCAACCGATCCTTGACGCCGCGACATTGGCGGTCACCGCACTGGAGGTTCTGAGTTCTATGCCTTTGGTCTTCTATGACGAGGCGGAAATGATTCGCGTAGACCTGGCAAGCCTCGAATATGCGGTTGACTTGGTTGAACGCACAGGTCTTCGCATTCACTGCAACATGGAATATTCGACGTTCGTTCTGGCGCCGCTGTTGATCTGCGAAAGGATCAGATCAGGAATCGTGATCGAACTGGTGGAGCGGCACGAAATATTCGGGAAGAGTGACATCCATTCCTGGATTGCAGAGGCTGCCGCCAAGATACGCAGCAGGGGAGGACTCATTGCAATGGACGATGTGACGCCGACCGCATTGGAACGAGAACTCATCAAGACATTGCGGCCGGACATCATCAAAGTCGAGAACAGGGACGCGCTGGCCGAAATCCGTAACGCGGTGAAGGGCACACCCGTCATCGCCGAGCGCATCGAAACGGGCCGCCATGCAGAGTTGGCGCGAAAGCTTGGCGCGAGAGAAATCCAGGGATTCTGGTGCGATCGGCAAGCGCAAGCCCATGCCGGAAACTGGATGGACGCGCACGCTTCTCTGGCTAAGCTCGCGTCGAGCAGCTCATGATGGCTTTTACGCACATCGCCGCAGGCAGCGCATCCGCGCTACTGGCCGCGGACTGGCTCAACGCGCCTGCACCGCAGACATTGTTGATGCTGGGCGGTGGCGTTCTGGGTAGCATGTTGCCGGACATTGATCATCCCGGGAGCGCCTTCGGGCGTCGGGTGCTGCCGATTTCGATGATGCTCTCCGCCGTGTTTGGGCATCGAGGCATCACGCACAGCCTGCTCGCGGTGGTCGGCATGTCTGCGCTGGCTTGGTATTCGCTACACCATCTCGCTTGGCATCCGGGCTATTCCGTGCCGTTTGTTGTCGGCATTGCCGTTGGCTACCTATCCCATCTGGCCGGAGACTGGATGACGAACTCGGGCGTTCCCCTGTTGTGGCCGAGCAAACGGCGCTTCGTTGCGCCGTTGCGGCTTTTTACCGGCGATTTCCGTGAGTACCTTCTGGCATTTGTCATGTACGGATGGGTCATTGTTCACGGCATGCGAACGGCAGGGCGCTAAGCGATGCTGCGCCTGGTCCTGCAACTCGGTCTACTTGCCGCGGGCATCGGGTTGGCAGCATCGAATCTGCTGGACAACCAAACCATACAGACGTTGACATCCTCGATCCGTGATTTTGCGGCAACGCTCAGGCAAAGCGGATTGCCGGGAGGCAAGGAAGCGGCTTCCGGGATCGATAAAGCCGCTGACGCGGCGCAATCGGCGGCGCCTGCGCTGGCAACCACAGGCCAGGCGCGCGACACGGCCGCGCCCGAAGAGCAGACGGCGCCCAAGAAGGCGTTCTACAACACATTGCCGGACGAGTGCTACTGGGACAAGCTTATTGACCCTGCCACAGGCAAGGTGTCCTGCGCCTTGCCGTCTCGCGCCGCGCGCGCAAGCGCAAAATAGGTTAAATCTGTGCGCTTTTTCCTGCATTTGTCGCGACCCAAATCGATACACTGGGCGACATGGATCGCAAATGGCAAATCCTCACAACTGCCGTCATCGGCTTACTGATCGCGCTGCTGCTGGCAAGCAAAAGCTTTGCGGCGTGCTTTAACGACGCAGCGGCCCGTTACCGGGTCCCCCCATCGCTGCTCATGGCGATCTCCCGTGTGGAGTCTGGCGGAAACCCGAATGCGGTCAGCCGCAACGCCGATGGCAGCTACGACATCGGCCACATGCAGATCAATAGCCGCTGGTTACCAGTGCTTCAGAGGTATGGCATTACCGAGCGGAATCTGTTCGACGCTTGTACCAACACCTACGTCGGGGCATGGATTCTGGCCCAGAACATCCATCGGCTCGGATACGGCTGGGATGCCATCGGCGCTTACAACGCCAGCAGCCCAAGCAAAAGGATGGCGTATGCCAGAAAGGTCGCAGCGATGATGAAGAAGGGGGGAGCGCTGTGAAGCGTGCGCTGGCTGCATGTTTGGTGGCCCCGGCGTTTCTGGCGGGTTGTGTGAGCATGTCGCAGCCGCGCCAGGAAGATGAGCCACCCCAGAGGGTGAATGTCGGATGGATCAAGCGGGACTGGCGGGTATGCAACGAAGATGAGTGCCCCAAGCCGACGCCCAAGACGGTCGTGATTACGCCACCGCAAGCGCAGGTCGCGATCAAACCCATCGAACCGCCAAAACAAACCGTCACGGTTCGTGAACCGGTCGTAGTGCATTTTGACTTCGCAAAAGCGGTCCCGGTGGGTGACTGGAAGCACGCGCTGGAAACCGTCGAGCGTCAGGTAGCGCCATCAGACAGCCTACTTATCAAGGCGTATACCGACGACTTGGGGAGCGAACGGTACAACGATCGACTCGCGCGCCAACGCGCCGCGTTCGTGCTGTCGCAGCTCAAAGCGCTGGGCATCAAGAATCCGATGGAAGTTAAGGCCAAAGGCAAGTGCTGCTATGTGGCGCCGAACGACACGGATGCAGGCCGCGCCGCCAACCGGCGCGCGGAAGTTCATTTCATCACCCCGAAGGAGATCAATAAGTGATTCCGAAATCGAAGGAAGCAGTCCGGGACATGCTGATCGCCGGCGCGTTCATTGTGATGGGAGCGTTGCTCCCGGGATCGCTGCTGGATAAGGGATTCGAAGCCCATATCGGCGGCATCGCAATGGGGCTAGGCATTGGCTGGCTCATCAAATCCATCATCGACCACTCGAAAGGAGCTAAGCATGAATCGTAAAACACAAATCGCTCTCGCCGGGGCCGCTCTCTTTCTGATTGCGGGAAGCGCCTTTGCGGGCACGACCGGCACGGAGTTCCAGAACCTGTACACCTGGATCAACAACGTGGTGACGGGTTATTTCGGTCGTGCCGTTGCCGTGGCAGCGGTGGGTATCGGCGCGATCCTCTCCATCGCCCGAGTCAACCCGATCCCTATCCTGGCGGGCGTCGGCTTTGCGATCTTCCTGCAATACACGCCGACGATCATCAGCGGCATCCTGACCGCGACCATCTAAGGATCGAACCATGGGCGGCGACGAAACCGGATACATCCCGAAATCGCTGGATGCGCAGGAGCGATTCCTGTGGTGGGAAATGGACCAGGCTGTGATCGCCATCATGCTGATCGGCATGGGGGTCATTTCTGGCTCCATGCTCCTGGGGATCGCGGCGGGCGGTTTGGCGGCCTGGCAATACGGCCGCCTGAAAGCCGGCAAGCATCCGAAGTTCGCCGTCCATGCCCTTTACTGGTGGCTGCCGAGCGGTCTGTTCGTGAAGCCACGGGTCACCCCGCCTTCGGATCAACGGTATTTTCTTGGATAGGAGAAATCATGCGAAAAGCCATCAAGATCGCTGCATTCATTGCCGCGCTATGCACGGCATCAGCCTATGCTCAGACTCAGTCTGCGGCGCCAACGGGAGAATCCGCTAAGCGCAGCCTTTGCCGGTCGCAGATTCTGTCTTCGGAGTTCTTTAGGAACCATTACACGGAGTGCCTGGGCGACGGGCGGATGTCTGTCGAAGAGATGCTGAAGAAATACCGTGTTGTTGCTGTCTCGCAGAGCACGGGCGCAACCGGAATGATCTACATCACCTACGCAGTCGAAAGACTAGACTGAGATGCTCTTCAAGAAATACCTCTCGGAGCGGGACAACGCCAACCAGGAGATCCGCTTCATGCGCCTCCTCGTGGCAGGGCTGACCGTGGTGGTGCTCATCGAGGGAGCAGCGATGTTGAGGCTAGCGGGGGCGGAGAAAACCGTCCTCGTGCCCCCTGAAATCAACCGTAGCTTCTGGGTGTCGGGGAACGCCGTCTCCAAGGAATACCTGGAAGAAATGGCGTACTGGTATGCAGGGTTGGCGCTCAACGTCACGCCCGTCGTCTCCGATTATCAGAACAGCCTGTTCCTCAAGTATGCGGCTCCATCCGAATACGGGCGCTTGCAGGCAGAGATGGGGGCGCGGGCAGAGTTCCTGAAAAAAAACAACGCGGCGACCCAATTCTCCGTTCGCAACGTCACGACGGACGAAAAAGCCCTTAAGGTGGCGCTGTCCGGGACGCTCGTAACCTGGACGTCGGACAAGAAGGCGGGCGAGCGGAACGCCACTTATCTCGTCGGATTCAAGTTCATGAATGGACGGCTCTATGTCAGCGACTTCAAAGAAACCAGCGATCAAAATCTTTTTGGCAACCCTGCTGGCAGCCAGTCTTGACGCGCACAGCGCCCAGGTCCTCACCGGAAAACCAGACGACACCCTGAGCGCCATGGTGTCGCGGTCCGAGCCGACCATGATCCGTGTGGAGGGTCATCGCATCCGGCGGGTGTTCGGGGCCGAAGGTGAGTTCGCGGTCACACCAGACAAAGACGCGGGCACTGCATATATCAAGCCGACGACCGACAAGCAGGCATTCAGCGTCTTTGTGTCGGATGAAACGGGGCGCACATGGAAGCTGTTGCTGTCGGTTGCCGACGGCCCATCCGATTCCATCATCATCAAGGGCAAGCCGGAACCAGGCAACAAGCAGGCTGGCCGCGACATGGCGCGCAACCAAGCGATCAAGCGCGTCTTGCTTGCTCTCGAATCCTCTGATGAGACGGACATGGAATCTCGGGTGACGAACGAACTGGCGCCTCTCTGGAAAGAAGCCATGTTCGTGCTCGTCAAGGTCGTCGATGGACCGCTCAAGGGTGAGAAATACATGCTCACGAACACATCTGACAAACCCATGGTGATCGACGAGCGTGAGCTTTACCGGCGTGGCGTGGTGGCCGTGTCGGTTGAACGACCGGAACTCAAACCGGCGGAAACGACGGCCGTGTACGTGATCTCGGAGTCGGCAGAATGAGTGCAGACACCAAGACAACCCTGGCCGACCGTTTCAAGAACCTGTCGCCCAAAGCCAAGCAGTATCTCGTGCTTGGCGCCCTGGGCACGGTCTTCCTTGGCATCGTCTTCGGCAGTGTCGCTCTCTGGAACAACCAACCTTCGATGGTGCCGCAATCCAACAAGGAAGAACACACCACCAAGAACATCGCAACGCCCGGGTCTCAGGTCGACCCACGCGATGTCTGGATGGCGCAATCCTCTCAGCAAATGAAGGAAATGGATGCGGTTCTCCAAGGGATCAAGCAAAGGCTGGATGCGGTCGAGCAGAAGCAGAATGCGCCTCAACCCCCCGCGCAGAAGACGGAAAGCGTTTTGCCGCCGCTGCCGCCTGTTCCGCCGCCACCTGCGCCATCGCCCGTCTCTCAACAGCAGCCTGCGCCACAACCGCCAGCGAGCGGGACGGGGACGCCATCGCCGCAGGCGCCGCCGCCACAGCCGAAGGAGCCTGGGATTGCCGTCTTTGAGGTATCCGACGCCGCCGCTGCCGTACAGGGCGCACAGGAGGAGCAAAAAGGCAAGACTTACATCCCATCCGGCTCGTTCATGCGCGCTGTGCTCCTGGGCGGACTGGATGCTCCGACAGGCGGCCAGGCCCAGAACAACCCTTGGCCGGTGCTGCTGCGGGTCCAGGACAACGCCTTCCTGCCCAACCGCTTCCGGGCCAAGGTCAAGGAGTGCTTTCTGTTGGGCTCGGGGTACGGCGACATCAGCTCCGAAAGGGCTTATCTGAGGCTCGAATCGCTCTCGTGCGTGCTCAACACCGGAGAGGTGGTTGATACCAATGCCAAAGGGTATGTGGTTGGCGAGGACGGCAAGGCCGGTATGCGCGGGCGGCTGGTGAGCAAACAAGGGCAGGTGCTTGCGAATGCGCTCCTGGCTGGCGTCGCCTCAGGCATCGGTCAGGCGTTCCAGCAAAGCGCGACCACCTACTCGACCAGCCCATTGGGGACGATCGGCACCGTGGACACGGGCAAACAGTTCCAGGCCGGAGTAGGCGCCGGCGTCGGAAAGGCGCTGGATCGGCTCTCGCAGTACTACATCAACCTGGCCGAGAAGATGTTCCCGATCATCGAGGTAGATGCAGGGCGGGTGGTGGATGTCGTCCTGACCAAGGGCGTGACGCTTGGCCTCGGCCCGAGCGTGGATGAAGGCGATTACACGGACGTCTGGAAGCGGGGTCGCCGCATCATGGGGAAAGCGTTGGATGCCTTCGCGCATTGATCGGCGCGCATCCAGAAACCAAGCGGTGCGGGCCGCCATCCTGCAAGAAGCCGCATCGATCGCAGCAAGGGTGTCGCTGTTTGGTCCTGGCGGCATTGGACGGCTCACACCCGAGCAGGTGCAGCAGCAGATTGTTCAGGCACTTTTGGAAGAATCGAAGAAGGAGAAACGTAATGCAAATGCGTAGCGTTGTATTGGGCGTGGCCATGGCTCTTGCGTCGTCGGCTGTGCTGGCGGGGCAGACGGACGATGTGCTGAATCGGCTGAAGGAGAAATATCCGGCCACCAAAATCACGGCGGTGTACGAAAGCCCGATCAAGGGCATTTACGAAGTGGTCATGGGTCGCAATGTGGCATACACGGACGAGTCCGGCCGGTACATGCTATTTGGCCACCTCTACGACATGCAGGAGCAAAAAGACCTCACCGCCCAGCGCATCGATGAGATCAGCAAAATCGACGTGTCTGTGTTGCCGCTGGCGGATGCCATCAAGACTGTCAAAGGCGACGGCTCTCGGACGCTCTATGTGTTTTCCGACCCGGATTGCCCGTTCTGCCAGCGCTTGGAGCGCGAGACGATGCCGAAACTCGATAACGTGACGATTTACACCTTCCTCTACCCGCTGGAGGGGCTACATCCCGACGCCAAGCGCAAGGCGGAAGCCATCTGGTGCGCCAAAGACCGCGCAAAAGCATGGGGCGCCTTCATGACGAGCGGCAAGCTGCCAGATGAAAAAACCCAGTGCGACAGCCCGGTAGCACGGAATGTTCGGCTGGGAAGCAGCCTCGGCATCAGCGGCACGCCAACCATCATCCTGGGTGACGGGACGATGGTGCCGGGGTTCGTGCCGGCATCCGAGATCGAACGGCGTCTTTCAGGTGGCAGTCGCCCGATGGGTGGCGCGGCTCAGCGCCAGTGAGGGGGATCGACATGCGCACGTATGCTGCCGCGATCCTGATCGCGACCCTCCTCGGAGGGTGCGCCAGCACGATGTCGGGGCTGGACGGAGAGACCAAGTTCTCTTGTAAGGCCCCGGATGGCGTGACGTGTTCCTCCCTGTCTGGTGTCTACGCCAATGCCGTCGCAAACAACTTGCCGGCCTTGCGCAAGGGGGAGAAGGTCGAGGCCTCGGTTGGGGCGCCTGCGAAGTCAGGCGAGATCATTGGGAAGGCGCCGTCATCCGGTGACCCGATCCGCACACAACCGAAGGTCCTGCGCGTCTGGATCGCCCCATGGGAGGACTCGGAAGGTGACCTACATGACCAGTCATACATCTACGTCGTAGCCGATCCTGGCCGCTGGGTGATCGAACACAACCAGAAGCGGATCATCGATCGCTACCGGCCGACCTTCATCCAGCCCAGCCAGGGCAATCCGGCGCAAAAACCATCGGCCTCGGCGCCGCAACAGGCGGGTAGCGGTGTGGTTCTGCCTGGCGCGCAAGGCTACGGGCCCACGGCGCCGCAGCAACCTCACGCGGGGGCAGGAGGACAGGAGTGAGCGTGCTTGATGCCCTGAAAACCATCTTTTACGGCGAGCGGTTCGCCCCGGCCGATGCGGTTCCTCGCGCGTTGCTGGAGCAAATCGCGACGATCCCGAGGCTTACCGGGATTCTGCCGTATCTGGGCTGGATGCAGGACGAAAAACTGTTCGTTCTTGACCAGGGCGCATTCGGCGGGAAGCCCGAGCAAAACATCGGCTTCTGCATCGAGACCATGCCGCAGACCGGCTCCAACGAGGAAATGGAGCGGGTGCTGGCGAGCTTGTTCATGTCCTGCCCCCCTGGCACAGGCATCCAAGTATCTCTTTACGCAAGCCCGCACATTCTCCCGGTGTTGCGGGATCAGGCAAGACTGCTGCCCGTCGACAGCGACAAGACCGGCGGTGAGTGGGAAGACAGGCGCAACAAAAATGTCTTCCGCGAAATGGCGCGCCGGAGAATCGATTACTACCTCGAAGGCACGGGGAAGTCACTGTTCTCACACCACGTTTATCTGCTGCGTGATTACCGTTGCGTGATTTCCATCACGACGCCCTTGAGCCCTTCGGTTCCGGCGGATGTGGAAGAAGCTATCCGCATCCGCGAGAGCGCCCATGCGACCCTGCGCTCAGCCCATCTTCCGGGTTGGGATTGGGGGCCGAACGACCTGCTCAACTTCGTGGCCGATTTCTTCGACCACGAGCGGGTGTTCGGGAGGGCGGCAGACAAGCCGATCGAATACGACGATTCGCGGCTGCTGCGCTCGCATCTATCGAATCTGGAGATCGCTTCGAGCGTCGCCGACAGCTTCATCAAGTTCCGCAAGGGAGGCGGAGAAGAAACCGCCCTGCAATGTTTCTCCGTGCGGCAGTACCCCAGGTACTACCGCCTTGGCAACATGGGCGCCCTGATCGGGGACTATTACCAGATGGCTCTGGCGATTCCATGCCCGTTCCTGATCACGATGGGCGCCATCATCCTTGATTATGAGTCGGCGCGGACCAAGGCTCAGGTCAAGGCGGCCCGCGCGACCCAGGCCGCCGGTTCCTACATGGCGCACTTCCAGCCCGACCTGCAAGACCGCAAGCGCGACTGGGACATGGTGCTACGGGCATTCGACAACGGACGAAATGTCGTCCAGATGTACCATCAGATCGTCCTGATCTCACGGCTGGAAGACGTGGCGAGAAGCGAACATGCAGTACGCGCCGTCTGGCGGGCGCGGGGTTTCGACCTGGCGAAGGATGTTTATCTTCAGCATCAGGCTCTCGTGGCGGCCATGCCGTGCACGCTGACTCCGGCGCTGCAAAAGGACTTGCAGATGTTTGGCCGCGCCGGAACCAAGACGGCGGACAACGCCGTCATGACGGCCCCGCTGATCGCTGAATGGAAGGGGACGGAGACGCCGGTCGTCACCCTGTTCGGCCGGCGTGGGCAGATCATGACGTTCGACCTGTTCAACAACACGGGCGGCAACTACAACTTCGCGGTGGCGGCGTTGTCGGGTTCCGGCAAGTCGGTATTCGTCAATGAACTGGCCTTCCGCTATCTCGGAACGGGCGCCAAAGTCTGGATCATCGATGTGGGCCGGTCATACCGCAACCTGTGCGAGCTTCTCGACGGCGAATTCATCGAGTTTTCGGACGAACGCAGCAACACGATCTGCCTCAACCCGTTCTCGATGGTGGTTGACATCAACAACGACATGGAAATGCTGCTGCCGCTGGTCGCTCAGATGGCAAGCCCAAGGGAGCCGTTGGACAACTACGGCTACGCAGCGCTGGCCGCGGCGATCAAGCGTGTCTGGGACGCCAAAGGCAAGCAGGCGACCATCACCGACGTGTATGAACTACTCAAGACGGGTCGCTTGTCCGAGGACGGCGAGCACGAACGCGATTTGTCGCGCCTGGCGACCGCGCTTGAGCCATACACAAAGTATGGTGTGTATTCGAGCTACTTTGAGGGAGATGCAAATATCGCCTTCCACAAACCCTTCGTTGTCCTGGAGTTGGAAGAGCTGAAGTCCAAGAAAGACCTCCAGGCCGTGGTGATGCAGCTCATGATGTACCGTATCACCCAGGAAATGTATCTCGACCGCTCCAAACGGAAGCTCGTCATCATCGACGAGGCGTGGGACCTGATGGGAAGTGGATCAAGCGCTGGGTTCATCGAGGCCGGATACCGGCGGGCACGTAAGTATGGTGGCGCATTCGGCACCATCACGCAGTCCGTCGAGGACTACTACAAGAACGACGCCACCAAAGCTGCGATCCAGAACGCGGACTGGCTGTTCCTGCTCAGGCAGAAACCCGAATCCATTGATCGGCTGGGCAAGGAAGGCAAGCTCCATGTTGACGAATGGATGAAGCGGCAACTGTCGAGCGTGGCGACCGAGCACGGTTACTACTCGGAAATCTTTGTGCACGGACCGATGGGGTCGGGCGTCGGGAGGCTGATTCTCGACCCGTTCTCGATGCTCCTCTACTCAACCAGGGCGGAGGACTTCCAGGCAATCAAAACGCTCAAGGATCAGGGGATGACGGTGGTCGAAGCAATTGAGACGATCCTGCAGAGAAGGAAAACATCGTGAACAAGACACTCAGTGTTGCTGTGGTCGTGATGATTGGCATGCTTGCCTTGGCAGGATGCAAGGAACAGGCATCCACAACGGGCGCGCCGAATACAGGCGAGAGAACAGATAGCAAATCGACAAAGGAGGCGGTAGAGCAATCGACCTTTTGTAAGGTTGGTCTGGAAGCGCTGTTTGGGGCGGTTGATTGCAAGCCAGGCCAGAAAATCGCCTTTCTGCCAGAGCAGTTTTGCAACGAGCAGCTACCGATCCTGTTTGCCGCTGGAAACTGCGACCTGCGCTACAACGTGGCGCTAACCAGGGGCGGCGTGGTGTGCATTTACCTGCCCGCCGCGCAGCAGAAAAAGTCAGAGCCAGAAGAACAGAAAAAGCGGTAACGACGAGGGCGTAGTCTGATGGAATCGGAGAAAACCATTGATTTGGCGTCAAGCGAGGATGCCGCGCCGAGCGCCTCGCGCGCCAACCCAAGCCGGTCAGGGCTGAAGGGACACATCCTCACCTGGATGTTGTCTGTTCTGTCCGCGTGCATCATCGGGGCTGCCTGGGTGTACACGCACCCCCAGCCGGGGCGACTCGCCATGGTAGACATGGCAGCGATTCTCAAGGAAGAGATCGCAAAGATGGACCGGGAAATCAAGCCCGACATGACGGACGCCAAGAAACAGGAGATCGCCGCCAGGCTGTCCAAACTGGCCGAGAAGATGAAATGGGCCAGCGATCAGGTAGCGAAAGAGTGCGGGTGCACGATCATCAGTGCTGGCGCAGTGTTGTCCAATGGATCGAAGGATGTGCAAGACCTGACATGGCGCGTCAAACAGCTTGTGTCGCAGTAACGTTGAGCATTGCAGCGATGCTGCAATCGTGCGTTGCCCTGTCGGCCACGGCAGAGGCCGGAGGCATTGATTACCCCTCGGCCTGGCAGTGCGACAGCCCCAAATTCAACTGGTACTGCGCGGAGCCGCCACCTGAGCAGGCCAAGGACAGCCAGGCCAAGGCCAAGAAGCCGCTTTCCAAGGAAGAAGAGGCGCTCAAGCGGCTGGAGCAATGGAAGCGCGACCTGGAAGCAAAGCGCGCGCTCTCGATCCTTGAGCCGACACCAGAGAACGTTAAAGCCTACATCCAGGAGCAGGATCGGCTCATGCAAACGGCGTCAGTCTATTCCGACGTGTGGCGCCGGGCATTGTGGCAAACCCCAGACTTGAACTACGAGCTGAAGCGGCCAGTGACGGCAGCCGGGATCGAGGTGCAGAAACAGGTGCGCAAGCGGGCGGAGATGAACACGCTCCAGGCGCTTGCGAACGAATGGGGCTTGTTCTTCTTCTTCCGCTCGGACTGCCCCTACTGCCACCGGATGTCCGCGACGCTCAAGCTAATGTCTGACCTGTATGGCATCACGGTTTTCCCTGTGTCTCTCGATGGCGGCACGTTGCCAGAGTATCCGAACGCAAGGATGGACAATGGCCTTGCCGCAAGGCTGAACGTGACCCAGGTGCCGACGATGGTCCTGGGCAACGTCAAAGACAAGCGGATGATCCCCATCGGCTCGGGAGTGGTTGCCATCGACGACATGATCCAGCGCATCTATGTCCTTACCCAGACCAAGCCTGGCGAATTGTATTGAAAAGATGCACAAGTAGCCCTTTTTTTGGTCAGAAGCGCGCGGCAGGTGTTGTTGAATAGACGGGTTGATGTTCGCAAGGGGGTTGTATGTTCAGAAAACGCTTGATTGCCGGGGTCGTGGCCGCCGCTTTTGCCGTGGGCGCCCATGCCACCGTGTACTCGGAGATGAACGACTGGTTCAACGAGCTGGGCGTTTACGGCAACGTCACCGGTCCACAGGCCATCAGCGGCCAGACCGGCACCACCTTCACGGGCGGCTCTCTCTTCATGCGCACCCCGATTCGAAACTATCAGCTCTTCGCCTTCCAGCCGCCGACCGTGCGCGCGGGATGTGGCGGTATCGACCTGCATGCAGGCTCGTTTTCTTTCATCAACTCGGAAGCCTTCACAGCGCTGCTGCGCAACATCGGCAACGCGGCTATTGGCGCAGCATTCATGATGGCCGTTGAATCTGTCTCCCCGGAACTAGCGGACACCATGAAGTCCTTGCAGCAATTCGCGCAATCGGCGAATGCGATGAACATCAATAGCTGCGAGGCAGGAAAGGCGCTCGCCAGCGTGGCTGCCGATAGCGTCAAGGGCATGCTCGCCAAGGAGGACACCACGGGGCGGGCTGAAGGGGCGCGAACCACTAACATGTTCACGGACGCGCTTAATGCTGCCACACAATTCATGAATGACCTCAATGCCAGGAAGAATGCCATGACTGCCATGCAGGCGGCAGACCCTGGCATGAAAGACCTCCTGCAATCGAAGAACGTCGCGTGGTTCGCGTTGCGCAAGCTCAATACCACCGAGGAAATGACCAACCTCATGATGAGCATGACGGGGACCGTCATCCTGCGGGCGTCGGACAAAAACGACTCTGGCAAGCCCGAGATCGAGGAAAAGCCGCCGATCATCACCTACGCGCAGCTTGTCGGCAAGCCAGATTCGCAGACGACTAGGGTGAAGCTGTACCGCTGCACGGATGGCGACGCTTCGCTCAACGGATGTCTGTCCATGGACACCTACGATGCCGATCTGTACTCGTTCTATTACCGTGTCCGCAAGCTCCTGGAGGAAGGGCGGAACAAGGTGCTGGCAAGATCGCCCATGGACTTTGGGGACGACGTGGACAAGGCAATGTACACGAACGCCTCGGTACCTCTGTGGAAGATCGTGGCGGCCAGCGCCACAGGAGCATTTGCCCAACACGACGACTTGTACGCAGAACTGGTATCCACGCAGCTTGCCTATGCCTATCTCACAGAAATCCTGCGTGAGGCTACCAAGGCCATGATGTCCAACAGCGCATCCCAGGATGACCAGGCCGTGGCCGCCACCAGGAAGCTCATCGAGAACATCAAGCAGGCCCAGAGCATGGCTGCGAAGGAATACAGCGTAGCGCTGCAAAAAGGGCAAGCCATCGCGGCCCAGCAGAAAAACATCCAATGGTTTGTCGAAACCCTTTACGGGGCGCTTAATGCGCGAGGGTTGGCCGACAAGTTTGTGTTAGCAGATCAAAAGTGAACTACGAAGTCTATTCTTACTGGAACCTGCCTGAACTGGAAGGGGTTTTCAACGCCATCGCGGCGTTGACTGCCTCATCAGACTTTACCGGCCTGCTGCGACTGCTCGCGCTGGTCGCCATCATCTCGCTGGTGATGGCGGCCTTGTCTGGCCGGGCGCGGCATGAAGACTTCTGGCGTTGGGTCATCATGCTCGCCGTCATCAACGGCATGCTGCTTGTGCCAAAGGCGACGGTAATCTTGATCGACCGCACCTCATCTCAGCCGCCCCGCGTAATCGGGAACGTCCCTATTGGTCTTGCGGCGCTGGCGCACGGGACCAGCAAGATCGGGGACTGGCTCACGCGGGCCTACGAGACCGTGTTCGCGTTGCCGAACGATCTCCAGTTCCAGCAAAACGGAATGATGTTCGGGCACCGCATGTTGACCGAAAGCGTCAAGCTCGCGCCGGAGATCGTAAACGGCCGATGGATGCGCGATTTCCAGGAGTTCTGGCGCGAATGCGTGATGCCGGACATCGCTTCCGGCTACCTGCCGGTCGATACCCTGAGGAATTCACACAACTTCTGGGGTGAACTGAACAATACCAACCCAGCCCTGTACGTCACACTATCGACCGTTGGCACGGTGAACTGCCCATCCGCGTACACGGATCTGACCAACCGGCTCGACGGCGCGGTAGTGCCGGCCGCAATCCAGCTTCAGGCCGATATGTACTACCCCGGGCAGCCAGCAAACACGACAAAATACAAGAATGCACTCTCGCAAGCCTATGCCTTCGGGCTAAACAACAGCAGCACGGCAGAGAGCATCGTCAAGCAGCAGATGAGCATCAATGCCGGCATCAGGGCTTATTGCGAAACCTTCGTCCAGCTTGGCGACGCAAACAAAGCGTCCTTGTGCTATTCGAGCGCAATGGGGGCGCACCAGACCAACTACACATATCAGGTGCTCGCCAAGATTGCCGAGAGCTCGATGCCCAAGGTCAAGAGCGCAATCGAGATCATCCAGTATGCGGTGTTTCCGATCATCCTGGCGTTCGCGATCGTGGCGGGCCACATGGGCCTTAGCGTGCTCAAGACTTATGTGATGAGCCTGGTGTGGATTCAGCTTTGGGCTCCGCTCTATGCTGTCATCCACTACATCCAAACGATCAGGCTACCCGAGTACGCCAACCAGCTTGCTGGCCTTGGTGACACGCTAGCCGGGCAATCCGGCCTCCTTCAGATGGGGGTGTCGGATCAGGCCGTGGCCGGGATGTTGGTCGTGGCTATCCCGCCCATTGCCGCAGCCCTGGTCAAGGGCGGAGAGGTCGGCTTGCAGGCCGTGGCCGGTCTGGTGTCCGCACCCAGGACAGCCGAGCAGCAGGCGGCGGCCAACGCCAAGGGCAACGAGAGCGTGGGGCAATGGAATGCGGCGCCGACCATTCGGAGCGGTGTGCCAAACATCATGGTTGCCGGGGAACAGGGCAGGGTAGAACAAGAAGGCTTGGTTTACCGTTTCTCTGGATCGTGGGGTCAGGCTGCGGCGCTGGATTTAAACCGGGATGGTCGCATTACCTTCGATGAAATCACATTTTTTCAGGGGCTGGGAACTGCGATGTTTGGCGGCAAGGCCGGCCTGTCTCTGGGGCAGAGTAGGTCGGACGGCATCTATTCGGACGAATCGGTTCAGAAAGGCGAGGGACGAGCGGCCTCACTTGGAGATACCCAGACGGCGAGGCTGAACAGAGAGAAAACAGCCGATTGGAGCCGGAAATTCACGCAGGCGCTCAACAGAGAAATCGGCCATGAAACAGGCGGTGGTACGACAACCGCGGCCGGGCATGCATCCAATACACACAGCGAAGCGTCAGGACATAAGACGTTAAATAACAATGAGGGGAGCTCGTTCAACTCAAGAGCAGGTGTAGGGGCGGGCCCTCAACGTGGAACGACGACCAATAACGAAGAAGGCGGGAACGTAGGCAACAGGAAAAAATTGGCCGGACTGCTCAGTGGAGCAATGTCGGCTTCTGTTACCGGTGAAATCAAAACCGCCCAGCAATACATGGAGGCAGCGACTGAGACTATGAAGGCCATGAGCCAGGATGATGTCAGGAAGAGCTATGACATCGTGAGTCGAGCCCTGAAAAAGATCGCAGGCACAACCTCGGACCAAGGGATGCGCCAGGCGGCAGAGCGGTTGGCGGCGGCGTTGGACAATGCGAAGACGCTTGATAGCAAGGAATTGGCATCGATCATGGAGCAGGCAAGCGCCGGCAATCGACGGGACGTGACCAGCCGCAACGCAGCCGAAATATCGATCGATACAAGTCGTGAGCTTTTCAGGACAGCATGGATGATGATGGCTAGCCGGGAGGGGTGGGACGATACGGTGACCCCGGAGCGGTTGGAAATGTTTGCCCGTGAGTGGAACAACAACGCCTCATTCCGGGAAGACGCCGAAATCGCCATGCTCGAACGTCTCAAGGGGAACAAACTGATGCAAACCGGTGTGCAGGCTCCTTTGAGCCAGGAAGAGCTTAAGAAGGATGGGGACGCAAAAGTCAAAAATCTGGAACAAAAAGGAAATGAAGCGGTTAAGCAAAAGAATCTCGATAACAAGCGAGAAGTAGAAAGAGAACAACCCTTCGATGCGCGCTCGATGCCAAGCATTGCGCCCGCTGCTCAAGCCTACGCGGAGGCCATGAGACATGCGGATAAGGAGGTTCAACAGAGAGCGGCCCAGATGCACCTGGAACAGGGCATCCTGACAGTTGCTAATGAGCTTTACCACAACAGACAGAAAGGCGTTATCCAAAATATCGCGAACACATGGCTCGGAGGAATAGGCTCGGCGAGCCCACAGGAATACGCGACGAAACTCCGCGAGGCAGCACACAAAGACCCGGAGCTAGCCCGAATACTGGCCGTGATTGGTATGAACCACGAAAAGGCGAAGATTCTGCCGACCGAAGAGAATTTGAACGTGGTCACGCAAATGGCGGGGCGGTCGATCGCGAATGCAGAGGGCAACGTCTCCACGATGTGGTATGACGTCAAAACCAACACTACACAGTGGGCGAAAAGTGTGTTCAGCAGCATAAACAACGCGCTGGACCGAACGGTGAGTCATGGCCACCAGGTGGTTGAAGGGGCTACGGGGGGCGAAAAAACGCCACCACCCAACAATCGTTAAGGAACAGTCTGCGCAACCCACGTGCGACGCTTGATTGTGTAGCGCTTCACCGCGTTGAGTCGCGCCGAGATTCACCATCGGTGGTCAAAGGAGCTACTGTGGTCGATATGAAGGTTGCTGTCGCTGTCGATGCGGACGCCACCAACGTATATACCAGGCCCAAACGGCCCAGCCTGAAACCCGTTCTCAAAGAGAGAATCGTCGTCCCTTTGTTTTGCTTCATCTAAGTAATTGACCGGGCCACCGGCAGCGGCGCCAAGCTCATTCACCAGCGGGGTGTAACGTTCTCCCGTCAGCCAGTGCAAGAGCCTCCAGAAGATGTCGATGACGAAGTAAACGAAAGACGCAAGGAAAAGCGACCCGAGAACGTCGTACAAAGAACGTGAGAGTTTTTGCATCTCTCCGGACATCCCGAAAACCATCAAGGCAGCCGTCGTGCACACGGTTAACGCAAGCCACAGACGACGCGCCATCTTGCTCTTCAGTTCACTGGTCAGAAAACACGTGATGCGGCCGACGGTGTAAAGCGGCACACCGAAGATGGCGACCAAAAATAAAATCCCGAATACGGTGCTCATGTTTTTATCCTTTCTTCACGCTATGGGCTGCCGAGCCCCATCGTTTTCGCAACACGATCCAATCGATCGTCGCAGGTCATCAGGCGAGCCCCGTGCCGCTCCGCCAAGGCGAGATACAGTGCATCGTACACCGTGAGATCGTGTGTGTCCGCCAAAGAGAGGGCAGCGACAAGCAAGGGAGCATGCGGCTCGATGCGCACCGGCAGGGAGACAATCGCCTCAATGATCTCTCTGGCCTCCCAGGAAGACAGCTCGCCGCGCCGTCTTTTACGCAACAGCACGCTGGCCGATTCGGCCAGCATCAGCTCAGGGGCCAGCACGACATCCGAGCCGTGCATTGCCCGGTTCATAGCCGCCTCGATCTCGGGATGAAGTGGCCCGTCCGGGACAAAGAGCCGCACGACAGCCGATGTATCGACGACCCAGATCATCGTGCCCGATCAGCGCGGACATCCTCAACGGTATCGCCGAGTGTTCGCCCGGCGAGTTTGTCGCGCCAGTGCCGGGCAGCCTCCACGGGCGACGGCTTGGTCAGGCGCACTTCACGTTCGATCAGGGTGCGAACGTATTCCTGCACGCTGCGATGACTGGCGGCGGCAAGCCGCTTCAATGCCTCATGGACATCATCGGGCAGGTTGCGGATATGGAGTGCTTTCATAATGGCTCCTGTGCCCCAGAAAGGTAGCGACATGCTACCGTTTGTTTGCTATCATCTTAGCACAAAAATCGCTTGACACCAGACGAAGGTGATGCTAGAAAGCAGAACAGGTGCTAACAACACCTCAACAGCGGTCTTCCGCGCCCGACAGTTCGCGGTATTTTTACGCCCGTAATCCGCCCGCCGCCTCCTCGGGCGGGTTGCGAGTCGAGTCGATGGCCGGGTGTGCGGCTAATACAAGACCTTTCGGGGGAATACGCCCGCCGCCCTGTTGACGGTTGTTAGCACCCGGCCGCCCACGGTCGTTCGTGAGTACTTCGACTCGGAAGGAGCATAAAAATGCCGCAAGACGAACTCGATCTGCTCGATCGCGAGGAACGCATCTTCAAGTGCTTCCAGGCCGCGATCAGTCTCCTCAGTCCCAACGAAGAAGCCCACGACCCGGACGGCGTGCGGGAACTGCTTGATTTCCTCGTGGAGGAATACCAGGCGGCCCGTGAGGCGCTGATGGACCGCGTGCGGGAGCTGCGCCGTGGATGCACGGCCGTTTAACGGCGCGTTCTGGTGCGCTTTTCGGGCAAGAATCCGGCGGTGCGTCTGCTACCGTGTCCTTCTGAATTGAGACGGGAGCGCGACATGCTTAAGCCCTTGCCCATCGCCTGGATCGCCTGGGATACGCCGGAGCGGATCGCGGCACATCCGGCGATCAAGGACGGCCTCGGGCACGATGCCCCTGGCCTGGTGCTTACCATCTTCGCCAACGGCTGTCTCAAGGTCTCGGCCACGCGCCGCCCTCGCCTGCACCTGGCCGACGCAGCCCGATATGCGAGGGCTGCCCATACCTGGATCGAGGCAGCGCTGGTGTCCGAGCCGAATCGGCACCTGCACAGGGTGGCCGATACGCTCAGAAAGCGCCTTCAACTCGAAGGTTGGCGCAACCTCGGAAACGGCGTATTCGAGGCGCTGCCGGTCGAGAAGGCGCTGGCGGTGTTGTCCGGCATCCGGGACATCGCTGAGCCGCCGCGGCCGCCTGTCAGGGAGACCGCCATCCCCGCTTTTCTGAGAAAGGAGGATTCCGAAATGCAAGAGAATTCCGTCGGCGCCTTGCCAGCCCTCGTCATCGCCAGCACCCCGATCCGCCAGGACGACGCTGGCCGTTTCTGCCTGAACGACCTTCACAAGGCGGCGGGAGGGGAGAATCGTCATCGACCATCACTGTGGCTTGAAAATCAGCAGACGCAAGAGCTGGTTGAAGAAATTGCCAAAGCAGGAAATCCTGCTTTGGAACAAAATCAACCTGTTAGCGTTATCAAAGGGGGGTCCTCGCCGGGCACCTACGTCTGCAAGGAACTGGTCTACGCCTACGCGATGTGGGTCAGCCCGAAGTTTCACCTAACGGTAATCCGCGCGTTCGACGATTTTGTAATGGGGCGCAAGCCGCAGGTGGGCGGCGTCCTCCCGGATGTGGTGGCAAGCGCCATCAAGACGCGCGCATGGCGGCTGGCCGAGGAATATCGCCTTGCTGGAATGCGATTGATCAGCGGCGCGCATCGTCCTGGCGACGAGGAGCTGTTCTGGGAAACCGCATCCAGGGCGATGGAACGGCTGGAAGAACACCTTACCAGCATTGCCAGAAACATGCTGGCAAGCAAACGCGACCCCCGGCAGCTCGCGGCATGGATTCTTGTCTGGAAGCCTGAAGTGCCGGAGTGGGAGCGTAGGTTGCATTGAGCTTTGAACTTCTCCCCTCCCTGATTGTGATCAGGACATATGCGGGAGATCGCTGTGGAGACTGCCATGCGCATCGTCAACATGCTGGAAGCCAAATCGACGCTCTCGAAGCTCGTCGAGCTCGTTGAGCAGGGTGAAGAGATGGAAATTCTCATCGCCCGCAACGGCCGCCCGGCGGCAAAACTCGTCAAGGCTGGGGCCGAACCTGTGGGACAGCGCATCGGCGTTGCCAAAGGTAAATTCAATGTGCCAGAGGACATCGATTCAGGCAACGACGAGATCGCCAGGATGTTCCAGAATGCGAAGAATTAGTCGTGGATGATGGACACGCTCTCCCTCAACACCGCTCCGAACCCAGACGGCACCTTTACCACGCGCTGGAAGTGGCGGCAGCAACATGCACGACAGCCAGGCAAGGGAGGCGTCGTTCGCGTCTCGTTTCCGAATAACGACTTGGTGGCGGTATGATCGTCGTCTATTTCCTATTCGCGCTCGCCATCCTGTTCGCCGTTAGCGCCATCATCGCCGAACGGCACGAGCGCAAACGTAAAGCAACCAAACACGAACAGGCGCCGCATCGATTAGAGCCGGAGCGCCTACCTCATGTTGTGGAGCTTTCGAACCATGGCGCACACCTGCTCGCGGAAGTGGAGCGCAAGCGGCAGGCCTCCGAGGAAGCGATCCGCAAACACCAAGCCACTCTAGAGGGTTTGGCGATCGAGGAAGCCAAGATCAAGTCTGGCCTTGACGGGGAAAGGAGGCTAGACCGGCTTCTTCGCGGCAACCTCGACGATAGCTGGACCATCATTGTCGGCTACCGTGCCTATGAGGGTGAGATCGATCGCATCCTGGTGGGGCCGAAAGGCGTGTTTGCCTTCGAGGTCAAGAACTTGGGCGGAGTCATTCACTGCAACGGCGACCGCTGGTGGCGCGACAAGACAGACAGACGTGGCAAGGTCATTGAGCGGGATGTTCCGA
Source organism: Thiobacter sp. AK1 (assembly GCF_039822265.1). Lineage (NCBI taxonomy): Bacteria > Pseudomonadati > Pseudomonadota > Betaproteobacteria > Burkholderiales > Thiobacteraceae > Thiobacter > Thiobacter aerophilus. The sequence continues at coordinate 70,243 of NZ_JBAJEX010000009.1, read as the reverse complement.
TCGTGGACAACGGCGGGAGAAGCCCGTCACGCCAGATCAATGACGCGGCGGATGCCTTGGAACGACTGCTCAGAAAGAACGGACACGACGTCAAAATCGTGCGGGCTGTGGTATTGACGAACCCAAGAGCCGAACTCGGTAACATCAGCGGCCTGACCGTCCACTTTCTGGCCCAGGTGTGGCGCATGAACATGCAGAGAATATTCGCGCGCGGCACGCCTCTCGACACAGAACAGGTCCGCAAGATCACCGTCGCCATCCGCCGCCACCACGAATGGTTCGAACGCAAGGAGCGGCAACCAGCAAGGCCCGACGAAAAACTCAGCCAAGCTTTCTCGCCATCTCCCTGACGAGCTCTTCGAGGTCGGCTACTCGTTTCGCCTCCTGAACGCGAGAGAAAATCTCTTCAAGAACAGCGTTCCGCCTATCCTCTTCCAGCCCGTCGAGCAACCCCTTCACTGCGTCGATTTTTCGAAGATAGGCATCATCGAAGGCGGGGTACTTGGCTTCGCCCTCCGCGCACATGTCTCCTTGCCCCAACAGGAGCCAATTCAGGTTGACACCTGTTTTGCCAATGGCGACAAGCGCTTCCCCGCCAGGCACGTTGACCCCGTTTTCGTACTTGCGAACAACCCCAATATGCAATCCTGTCCGGCTAGAGAACTCTTCCTGGGTTAGCCCAAGATGTTTTCTCCAAGCCTTTAGGCGCTTCCCGATGGTGGGTTTCAAAAAGTCTCCTTTTGGCTCTCTTTTTTCTTGACACATACCGAATACGGTTTATACTGAGCGCGTAGGGCAAGTTGGAAACGCGCCATGAAAGACATCATTTCGCTAAACCGCCAATTTCTCATTATGGCAAGGGAAGCGGCAGGCTCCAAGGCAGGAGAGGTCATTACCGGCCTGCCCCGGCCCGTTTTGGACCGTCTGGCCAACCTAAGCATCGACCAGATCGAGGCGATAGCCCAAGGAGCCGGGGTCAGCCTCATCACCTTCAGGCTCAGCGAGGCCGAGCTGACTCGACTAATAGATATTCAGGAGAGCCAGCGAGCAGCCTATTCGCTGGCAGTAGTTGCTTTGCAGAAGCGTTGATGGTCGAACTAGCCGAACTCGAAAATCTCCAACTAGCCCACGCGCTCATTCGGGCGGGGCTGCGGCTGTCCATTGTTCGCGGTATGGCGGGCATCGGGACGCGCACCCTGCGCCAGTGGTGGAAGGATGTCCACGGCGTCCGGCCGCCCAATGGCAAGCTGCCGGAGTCCGTCCTGTCTTACATAAAGGACAAGGATTCAGCATCCAGGTTGTCCGCGTTCGTCGCTCTCCATAGACGATTGCATGGGTCGGAACTGACGCCGGAAAGCTTTCTGACGACCTGGCGCGAGTTTCAGCGCATCTGCGGTCCGATCGACATCAACGCGGCGTATTTCGCCGTTCGGGATGTCAAGGTTGGAATCGTGGCGTTTCCCCGCTGCGACCAATGCAACGCGGGTTTCATTTATGACGCTGGCAGCAGGCACACTGATCGCTGCCCGTTCTGCGACACACGGGTCCTCGCCGACTGAGACACCCAAACCCGACCCGGTGAGGTGGCCGGGACAAGATGGAAGCCGAGCGGCTTTTGAAGACCGCACTCGATGCCTGGCGCAAGGTCTATCTCATCATGCGACGTTATCCAAAAACCGCCGTAGCATGCGCCGCAAGCGGTCCTGATCCTTGATAAGCATGTTGACCAGTAATGGCTAGGCTTGTGTAGGTATTGCGGAACGGAAGCGAAACAGCGCGTTTCCGTGCGCTTTTCGTGACGTTTTCCATGTCACGCCTACGTACCATGCAGGCATGCTCGAAGCACTCTATTCTCACCTTGCCCGCCGCGCCGCGATGTACCTCTGGATGCTGGTTGCCTTCGTCACGTTCAGCCGGTACTTCGCCCTGACTATCAACGTCTCCAACTCCTTGCCGGGCACGATCTTTCTTGTCGAGAAAGGCGCGAAACCAGGCAAAGGCGATCTGGCGGCATTTCGTTACAACGGTGGTGGGCCTTATGAGCGGGGAAGCCTGTTCCTCAAGCGCGTCTTGGGGATGCCAGGATCGGTGGTGACCGCTACGGATCGAGGTAACGGCTATCGCGACTACTTCGTCGATGGACAGTTTGCAGGCCGCGCCAAACCATTGTCCAAGCACGGCATGCCTCTCGCCCCCGGTCCGGTCGGCGTCATACCGGAAGGGCGGTACTACATGGCCGCGCCCAACCCCGACAGCCTCGACTCTCGCTATGCCTTGGTTGGTTGGGTCAAAGACAGCCAGATCGTTGGACGAGGAATCAAGATTTTCTAAAGGACGGTGGCGTGATTTTTTGGTGGAGACGCGCGAAGCAGGAAAACCAGCCTGTTGCTCGCGAGCACGTCATGCAATGGCGTGATGATGAAATTCCGCGCTACCCGCCATTCATGAAGGGCCTCCCGGCTGTGTCGCCAGAAAAGCTACTGGAAACACAAGCCGAGCTGATCGAACGCATCGCCGACACAGCGATCGCGCTGCCCGCGCAGTTCGAGCGCTATTACCTGTCTGCAATCCGGCGCTTTGCGCAATTCGCCCACCTGCTGCCGGCGTCACAGTCCCACCATCATCGAGGCGCTGGCGGCCTCCTGCGGCACTCCATCGAGGTCGGCCTTTGGGCGCTTCAATCCGCTGACAAGGTGCTGCTGGATGCAGCGAAGACGCCATCCCAGCGGCGCGAAATGGAGCCGCGCTGGCAACTGGCCGTGTTTCTTGCGGCGCTATGTCATGACGCTGGCAAGCCGGTGACCGATCTCACCGTGACCAACAAAGATCGGACGGCGATCTGGAAGCCTATCAAGGAAGACCTCTACGCCTGGGCCATGAAGAACGGTGTCGAGGCGTATTTTCTCGATTGGCGTGAAGGCCGTTCCCGGCAGCACACCGTCCTTTCCAATCTGATCGCGGATCGAATCATCGGAGCGGAAACGCTCGAATGGATCGAAGAGGGGGGAACGGAACTCATCGTTTGGCTGATGGAATCTCTCGCCTACAACCCAAGCCCGACGAATCTCATCCACGATCTGGTCATCAAGGCCGACCAGACCAGCGTCGAGCGCGACCTTAAGACGCTCGGCGTCGCGATGGCCGGATACGACCTTGGCGTGCCTGTCGAGCGCCATCTGACGGACATCATGCGCCGCTTCATCAAAGAAGGCGTGTGGCTCATCAACGAACCCGGTGCGCGGCTGTGGAACATCGGCGGGCACATCTACCTGGTTTGGCCTGCTGCCGGAGAGGAGATCGCCAGACAGGTTCGCGAGGACGGCATTCCCGGCATCCCGAGAACGCCGGACGGCATCCTGGACATGCTGGTGGAGCGGCAGATTGCCTTCGTCCGGGAAGGCGCTGCTCCAGGGGACCGGCTCTGGAAGATCGCGCCTAAAGTGCTGTCGGACAAGATTCCTGATATTTGTCTCTCAGCCATTCGGCTGAGGGATGAGGCGATGGTGTCATCCGTGCCAATCCCTTCGGTTGAGGGCGCAATCGTCAACGATAAGGGCGGCGGCGCCCAGCCACTGGCTCAATCCGGTGAAGAGTCTCTTCCAGAAGACGCTCGTGACCTTGGCGAGCCGCAAGGCGAAAACGGCGGCAGAAAGCCAGATGACAGGAGCAAGCCATCCCTTCGCGGCGACAAGTCTCTGGAGGACGCCCCTGCCATGGAAGCCGTCACCAAAGCATCGAACGGGACGCAGCCAATCGTTCTGGACGGCGCCGTGGGTGAAGCCATCAAGGCGCTCGCGCAGGACCTCAAGTCCGGCGACAAGCGATGGGGGGTCGATGTCGTCATCGATGTGGACCAGCATGTGCTGCTCCGGTGGCCGGATGCCTTCAGCGGGTATGGGTTGACTCCCAAGTCGATTCTCGACGAGTTGGGTAGCCGGGAGTGGTTGTGGATCGACCCGATGGCCCCCTTGAAAAAGGTCATGGAAGCACAGTTCGAGGACGGCGCTGCGAAAGCCATCCGCTTGACGCGGGAAATCAGCCAGGCGTTGATCCAGGAGGCCGGAGCAGCACTGGATGGCGGCCGCATCGAGACCGAAGTCAAAAATCCGCCATGCCAGGAGGCGAAGAAACCAGCCGAACCAGAGAACCCGCGGATGCAAGCGAAACCCGTCAAGCAGAGCCGCAAGCCAAAGCGTGAGGCAGCAAGCCTTGATGAAAAAACGAGCGCAGCAAGCTTCGGCGAAACCAACACCCAACAAAGGAATGAGCAGCCTGGCAAGACACCCGCAAGCGTCGATGGCGAAACGGACGGAGATCAGGGTGCGGGGGATGTGGCGGACTCGGCCGGACTACCCTCTGTGGATGACGTGATGGCGGCGATCAAAGACCTTCCGGCAACCGTGCAGTCTGACGGATACCTCATCATCAACAAGCAGGACGTGCTTGCGGCGTGCAAAAAGCGCGGGCTGCGGATCACGCACAGACGCCTGCGGGAGCTGGGGAGCAAAGACCCAGATAGGCTATCAGTGGATGGCGGCGTTGTCCGATTCAAGCTTTGAGAAAAGCAACCAAAATAAGCGCGTTTAACGCCAATTTCGAGGGTTGAAGTGTGTCAGCATACTCTTTATGCCATCCCGATCGATTGCCGCAATCTCGCTGATCCTCCTAGTCTTTTGCGGCTCTCTCCGCGCACAAGACTTGGGTGTGATCGGCCCGACCTACGAGATCACCGAGCGCGACCTGATCGAGGTCTTCAAGGACAAGTTCCGCAGGATGGAAAAGACGGGCGAGCTTGCCAAGCTGGAAGAGGACTACAAGCGCCGCGTCATCGAAGGCATCGAGCGGCCAAACCCCGTTCCGGGCATCAAGCCGACTGCAACCGCCAGAACGTTCTACATCGACCCCACATTCACGCTCGACCGCAACATTCAAGACGAGTATGGCCGCATCCTCTATCCGGCCGGCACAAGGATCAACCCGTTCGACTACGACCGCATGAGCAAGGCATTGCTCTTCTTCGATGGCCGTGACAAGAAGCAAGTGGCGTTCGCAAGACGGTTCATGACGGAATCGAAGATGCCGGTGAAGCCGATCCTGGTCGCTGGCGAGCCGCTCAAGCTCATGCGTGAGTGGAAGAGGGAGGTGTTCTATGACCAGGGTGGGGCGCTATCCAGGCGATTCTCCATCACCCAGTCCCCCGCCGTGGTTACCCAGGAAGGAAAAAGGATTCGTGTCGATGAGGTCCGCCCGTAGCCTGCTTCTTGGCCTTCTGGTGCTGCTTTCCTCGCTGTCGGCAAGCGCAGCGACATGTAAGGGCAAGTTCGCAAATCCGATCACGGACATCTGCTGGTCGTGCGTGTTCCCCATATACATCGCGGGGGCCAAGATCAACCCGTTCCAGCAGGAGGATGCGCATATCGTCGGGGGCAATCCTGCCTGTTGGTGTGGCAACCCGCCCAAGATCGGCGTCAAGGTGGCCTTTTGGGAGCCATTGCGCCGCGTGGATGTGGTGCGCGAGCCGTTCTGCATGGCAAGCCTCGGCGGCATCAAAATGGACCCAGGATTCGATGCGCCCGCGCACGGCCGATCGAAAACCCAAGCGCAAACGCAAAGCTCGTTCTACCAGGCGCATTGGTACATCGATCCAGAGATTTTCGTGCTACAGGCTGTACTGGACAACGGGTGCCTGGAAAACCTGTCGTTCGATGTCGCCTATCTCACCGAGCTCGATCCGCTATGGAACGACGATGAACTGACCCGCATTCTGAACCCGGACGTTTATTTGTTCGCCAACATCCCAGCGCAAGCGGCCTGCGCGGCAGATTGCGTCGCTGCGACGGCAGGCTTTTCGAACAACCTGTTCTACTGGTGTGCCGGCTGCCAGGGGCCGCTATATCCGCTCAACGGCAACGTGGGGGCGCATGTCGGAGGCGTGCAGGCCTCGTCCATTATCGTGCAGCGCCTTACGGCCAAGCTGCACCGAGAGGGCTTGATGTGGGGCGCGCATGGTGAGGGCGGGCTATGCGGCTACTACCCGATCCCGCTTATGGACAAGACCGCCTACAAGTACCAGATGCTCTATCCAATTCCGCAGACCCGTGGCAGCCCATCCAAGATCAGCCCGCCGCAGGACTGGATTGGGCGATGCTGCCAGCCTTTTGGCAGAACAACCGCTATTTGGGGCGCAGGTCGTGAGTTCCCCTTCGAAGGTGAGGATTTTGTGTATCAGATATTCCGCAAGCGCAATTGCTGCCAAGGCGCAGTCAAGTTTGGTGGCTGAAATGCGATTACGAGTATTCCAAGTCATCCTCCCCCTCGTGTTCCTGTCGCTGGCGTCGGGCGCGACGCTAGCGCAGGAGCCCTTTTTGCGCGAACAGAGGGCGGCGGCAGTGCCCATGCCAACAGCGGAGGATATAGCAAAAGCCCAACAGAAAGCGCGAGAAGCGCTAGAGCGGGTGCCGTCCTCTGGCATGAATCAGGCCGCTTCCCCATCCGTGCCGAAAGTAGACGCCATCCCGAAACCGGCGGCGCCCTCACCAGACATCGCCAGCATTGCGGAGAAGTATCGGCATCTTGGTCAGCAGCCAGCGCAAGGCGGCGGCAAGGCCGACCTTTTGGTGTTCGTCTCGCTGTCCATGCCGCGCGAAGCGCTGGTTCGCGCCGCAGAGCAGGCGGAGCGAGCAGGGGCGACGCTTGTTTTTCGCGGACTGAAAGGTGACTCCATGATGAAGATGGGAGAGGAAATCCAGTCCATCATCGGCAACCGAAATGTCCCCGTTGCCATCCACCCGCCGGCATTCCAGCAGTTCAGCGTGACCAGGGTCCCGGCGGTCGTACTGGCGCGGTCCGAGGCATCCAACGTGCTCGACAACGGGTGCGCCAAGACCGACACCTTTGTGAAGGTGTCAGGCGACGTGTCTTTGGATTACGCGCTCGACTACATCGAGCGCAAGAGCCCAGCCTGGGCGGCGGAGGCTAGGGGTTATCGCAGCAAGATCGTCAGAGGGATCAACTAATGCGTGCAGTGGCGATTTTGATGCTGTTCTGGGCCGGCGCAGCCATCGCCGACCAGACATCCATCTTCAATGATGCCAAGGGTTTTGCGGCCGGGAAGACGGTGTCGAGCTACGGAAACATCAATTCCGGAGCGGTGCAGGACAAAATTCCGGGCTATGGCACGAACCCGCCTGAAGCCGGATATTTCGCTGGCGGTCAAGGGCAGACAGCGAGCTTTGGCGTCACGAAGATGCAGACCTGCGCGACGGCGACACCCGACCCCGATCCCATCAAGCGGCAGGAATGCGAGGCGGTGAACTTCCTGGCCCGAAATCCACAGATCAGGCCGCAATTCAACATCACCAAGCACGACCCGATGTTCGCGAGGGCAAGGGCGATCAACCAAAACGCTGAAGCTGCCGCGCAGCAGTTCGGGGTGAATGTTGGCGGTTCGAGCACGCAATGCACGACCCGCACAGAAACAACGCCTGCGCAATACACCACCGAAACGTGCTCCTCAATCAAGGAAATCGGGGAGCAGCAATGCACGATGGGTCGGGTCATCACCATCGATACGGATGCGAACTTCCAGTGTGAACAGACCCAGAAATCGTACTCAACGCAGCAATGCAGCAAAACGCAATTTGCCAACGTCTTGCGTGCATATAGTTTCAAGATGGGCGACCGCTGCATGGAAATCGGCGGGTCGTGGTGCACCATACCAACCGATGTGTTCGTGTCGAACTCTCGGTACGCCTTTAGTCTCGGGATGAATAAGATGATGATCAACGGCGTGTATGTGGATACCATGCCGGCCCCGCTTGATTACAGGAGGATCGTCGGGATAAGACCCGACTGTCCGTTCTATCTTGGCGACTATTGGATGGCGATCTGCGCAATTTGGAATGATCCAAGTGTAAGTTCGGCCTGCGACTACGTTTCTATCTTGCTGAATGGGAGGGGCTACGGCCTGGGTCGCGCGACAATCGTGTCCCAGTGCGGCCAAGCTCAGTGCACGAATCTGAGACAGATCGTATCGTCAGAAGGGATCGTCGGGTATGCCTGTGACGGTACAGCGCCTGGCGCCGGGTGCCCAAGCGGCTTTACGTTGCAGCCGGACGGCTCCTGTCTGGACAACAACTACCCGGTCTATGCGTCGCAATACAGGCTCATCGCAAGCGGCCCCACGGTGATTCAAGGGGCGGTCAGCGCGACGGAGTATGTCTTCCTGGCCGTGTCAACACAGAACGGCTGCGCCACCTTGGAGGGGAGGGCAGAGTGATCAGAACGATTCGCCTGTTGCTGCCTTGGATGCTTCTGTTGGCAAATGGCGCGTTTGGCGCAACCTGCACAAAAACAGCTTCGTCATGCGTCGATACGACCCCGGCGAAAACCATCTCCGGGGTCACGGTGACGCTGCAAGACGTCGGCGGATGCTGGGAAGTCCGGGACACGTACACCTGTATCGACGATAACGCCATCAACTACTGCCAGCCTTTCATAGACGCCCAGCCGCAGTGTTGGCAGACGAATTCCCAGTGCGCCCAGATGGACACGTTGTTTAACACAGGCTGCATGAAATACACGCAGACCTGGCGCTGCAACGATCCATCGATGCCGACGCCGGCGAACACGATCAGGCTCGATGATACGTACACCCTGGTCTCCAGCAACTACGACACGTCGCAATGCCAGAGCCTGAGCGGAAATCCGAATTGCTCCCTGGCGGAAAGTCGGTGCGTGCAGACGACGCCGGATAGTTCGCTCCCCCCTGGCATCGATCCTGCCCAAGTCGCCCCCGACGGGTGTTACAAAAAGCAGGAGACATACGCCTGCCTCACGGGAAGGACGGACTCGTCTGAGTGCGATGGCTACGCATCGAACCCGAACTGCACGCTCGAATCCTCCCAGTGCGATCCGGCGGACATGGTGAACGGGCAATGCACGTTCGAGACGAAAACCTACAAGTGCATGTCCGCGCCACCGAAGACTAGCACGGTCACGGACTGCTCCGGGCAGCTTTTCTGTCAGGACGGGAAGTGCTTCGACAAGGGATATGAAAACGATCCCGATTTCGCCCGCTCCATGGCTCTCATGGAGGCAGCGAGGGAAGCCGGCACCTACATGGACCCGAACTCGATGGAGTTATTCAAGGGCTTCGGCTCACAATGCAAGATCAAGCTGTTTGGCCTGGCCAACTGCTGCAAGAAGAGTGGGGGAGGGGGTGCGTATAGCAACAATCTGCTCTTCCAGATTGGTATGCAAGTGGGGTCGGAAGCCTTTAGCGCGGGCAGCAAGTATGTGTACGACGCCCTATACAATAACGCCCCCGAACTATTGCAGCAAGGCATGAGCGCCATGTTTGGTGCGCCATCGTGGAGTTCCTATTCACCATCGTTCAGTCTTTATGGGCTAACGGTATCGACAGGAGCGATTGCACCAGGGTTTCAAATCTTTGGGCAAACGATAAATTTCGGCTTCGATGTTATAAATCTTGGAAGTTTTGGAGGTTTTAACTTCGCGTTCGATCCAACTTCATTTGCCATCCAGGTTGCCATCATGGTCATCCAGGACTTGCTCTCCTGCGATCAGGATGAACAAATCCTCGCCATGCGTCGCGGGCAGAATCTCTGCCATGAGGTGGGCACTTATTGCTCAAAGAAACTACCCATCGTCAAAATTTGCATTGAAAAGACCAAGTCATATTGCTGCTACAACAGCCGCCTCGCCCGGATCATCAACGAGCAAGGCAGGGCGCAGATCGGTAAGGGATGGGGAAGCGCGGAAGGCCCAAGCTGCGCTGGCTTTACGCAGGCGGAGTTCGAGAGAATCGACTTTGCCAGGATCGATCTCTCCGAGTTCATGTCGGAAGTCATGGCGAACATCAGGATGCCAAATCTCCAGGGCATGACGCAAAACGTCCAGGGTGTTGTGCAGCAGAAGATGCAAAACTACTACCAGCGCGGGAGCCAGTAAGCAGATAGGCCTTGCGCTGTAGCGCGGACTGCGCTACAATGAGCGCCATGAAACAACCAACGAGCTTTCGCCTCTCGGAAGACGCGCTCAAGCTGCTGAAGCTGCTGGCTGACACCAAGGGCGTGAGCCAGGCGTCCATCATCGAGATGGCGATAAGGGAAATGGCGAAGAAGGAGGGATTGAAGTGAAAGATCTGCGCTCGTTGCTGGCGTTCGTTGCTATGGTGGTCATTGCGCCATCGCATGCAGAAGTGCTGACTGTGTACCATGGAGTACACGAGAACATTCAATCGCTATCAAAGAAAGGTGCGGTATGGGTGAAATGCCCGGTATGTAACGACGCGATGTATAACAGGCTCACACAAGGTCTGATGAAAAATGGCTATGTGGTAGTTGACAAGAAAGCTTCAGCGCAATCCACGCTTGTTTTGGAAAGCGGAATTACAATTCCAAAAGACGGTAAGGCGAGCTATGTATATTCTAATGAAGCATACGGTGTCGGCCTCCCACCAATAGCGCCAGCAATCAAAGCGCAGTCTGATTTGTCCAGTAAGGATGTGAACAAGACTTCTCCTCGTGGTCTTTCCGCTGGCGAAACGAGCAACCTACTGCAAGCCGCTAACTCGTTTGGTGGGGTGTCTTCTTACGGTGAGGGGGTAGTCGTTGCAATTGTCGGAAACATCATTGCATCGATTATTGGCAAAGCCATCGACGATGGAAAGCGAGTGCCGGGCGTAGCAAATGCACATGTGCGGGTCTTTGCGGATGACCACAACAAAAGAGCCTTTACCGTCATTTCTGCTGCCAATACACCTGAAACACCAGAAGCGCTGATCGATGCTGCTATGGACGCCGTGCTGGATGGGCTCGTTAATGGCATCAAAAAAGATGACAGCGGAAGCGCTACCGTTGCCGCCGTGAGATTTGAACGGAGTGCGCAAGTAATTCCAACGCCGCAACAGGAAAACCAATTGAAAGAGCAGGAAGAGAAAAAGAAAGCCACGGCAGCAGCGAGCAGCGCAAACACGTCGAACGAAGAAGGAGCCAGCGGTGTTCAGTAACAGGCGCCAAAAAGCGGTGGCTTTGGCGGCCGCCATCTGTCTCGCAGGTTCCGCGCACGCCGCCGAATACACCAGCGCCAAGCCGTTGCTCCTGCAAGCCATCGACGCTCCGGACGGACGCGCCCAGGGCGAGATCGTCGGCCCGATCGCGGACAAATTCCGGGAGACGACCAAATCGAGCGCGCCGGTCATGGCAGAGGTGACCACCATCAAGAGCTTCAAGCAGGAGGGGTGCAAACGGCTCAATGTGCGACTGACGCAGGCGAACGTGCCCACGAAAGACGGGAAGCTGGTCGAGTTCGCCGTCAACTATGAGCTGAACCTGTGCCGGGATGGCAGCCCGCCAACGGAAGGGGTCAACCACTCCCCCTAAACCCTGACGGGTCATAGGCGGAGCTTGTGAGGCAACTTGCTGGCTCTGGGTTGACCAGGCTCAGTCCCGGAGTATCGGGGCTACGTTGGCAAGGCCAAGACACCCCGAAATGCGTGTGCCAGTTTCGGGCTCTGTCGAGGCGGATTAAAAGCGAGCTGGGAGTGATGCAAGCGGTGTCCGTCTCCCGACAAGCCTTGCCAACCTTGCCGAGGCGCACATTACCGGCGCAAGCCGAGAAGGAAAGGAGTAGTCCAATGCACAACCGGGTCCTGGTACTCGACAAAAACCGGCGACCGCTGATGCCCTGCCATCCGGCCAGGGCCAGGCAGTTGCTCCGCCGGGGCAAGGCGGCGGTGTTTCGCCGCTATCCCTTCGCCGTCATCCTGAAGGACCGGGAGTGCGGCACCGTGCAGGAGACTCGCCTGAAGATCGCCCCAGGGAGCAAAGTCACGGGTCTCGCTGTTGTGGCCGAATGCGCCCGCCGGGGCCAGACAGTTCTCTGGGCCGCCGAACTCCAGCACCGTGGCGCGGCCATCCGTAAGGCTCTGGAGCAGCGCCGGGCGCATCGACGCTTTCGGCGGTCGAAACTGCGCTACCGCGCCCCGCGTTTCGACAACCGTCGGCGCCACGTTGGCTGGCTCGCGCCCAGCCTGCAACACCGGGTCGATACCGCGATGACCTGGGTGGAACGGCTGCGCCGTTGGACGCCGGTGAAGGGTGTCTCGACGATGCTCCACCGCTTCGATACCCAGAAGCTCCAGAACCCGGAGATTTCCGGGGTCGAATACCAGCAGGGCACGCTCTTCGGCTACGAGGTGCGCGAATACCTGTTGGAGAAGTGGGGACGGCGCTGCGCCTACTGCGGCAAGGAGAACGTGCCACTCACGATCGACCACATCCATCCCCGAAGTCTGGGCGGCTCGGACCGCGTATCGAATCTCACGCTGGCCTGCGTTCCCTGCAACCAGAAGAAGGGCAATCGGGACGTGGCCGACTTCCTGGCGCACGACCCAAAGCGTCTGGCGCGCATCGAGGCCCAGCGCAAGGCTCCGCTGAAAGACGCTGCTGCCGTCAACAGCACCCGCTGGGCGCTCTGGGAACGGCTCCAGGCTACGGGCCTCGCTGTCGAGGTCGGCACCGGCGGACGGACGAAGTGGAATCGGGCCCGGCTAGGCTATCCCAAGGCGCACTGGATCGACGCGGCCTGTGTGGGCGAATCGGGGACCGGTGTCCGGCTCGAGCCGGCGATGCCGCCGTTACAGGCAAAGGCGGCCGGCCACGGCGAGCGGCAACGGGCGCGATTGAACCGCCACGGCTTCCCGGTTGGGCATAAGGCCGGGGGCAAGTCGTATCTGGGATTTCAGACCGGAGATCTGGTGCGGTGCGCAAAACCAGGACTGCCGGCTTTTGTGGGACGGGTGGCCATCCGCTTCCGGCCGTCTTTCTTGGTGATCGGGCCGAGCCGCAAAGCCGAAGCCCATCCGAAATATCTGACCGTTATACAAAAGGCAGACGGATATGCGTATGCGTAAAGGAGGCGGCGCTTCCGCTCCAGCCGATCCACAGGCTACGGCTGGAGTACCCGCGCTGAGGTCTGATGGACCTAGAAAAAGTCGGGAAAGCGCTGGGCTCGGGTGGTGTGGCCCACTCCCAACCCTGAACGGCGGGCTTGGTAAGACCGTTTCAGACACCACTGGCAACGTAGCGCGCCCAGTCTGCCATGAGTGACCGGCGCTTCTCAAGCGCCGTCTTGCGCCGGTAAGCCGACTCGACGCCTTGAAGCTGGTGTGCCAGCGCGGCCTCGATAACGTCGCGTGGATGATGGGTCATGTCCCCGGCCCAGTCTCGGAATGTGGAACGGAACCCGTGCACGGTCATCCCAGGGCGCATACCGCGCAGCAATTCAAGCATTGCCATGTTGGACATTTGTCCGCCTCTTGCGCCTGGGAACACGTATGGGCAGCCGTCGATCACGGGGGTGCGGCGCAACGTCTCCAGGGCAAGGTCAGATAGCGGCACTTCGTGGGCGCGCCTGGTTTTCATGCGTTGCGCAGGGATCCTCCAGAGGGCGTTGCTCATGTCAATTTCGTCCCACGTTGCTCCCAGCACCTCGCCAGTTCGCGCGGCGGTGAGGATCAGAAATCGCAGGGCCAGAGCGGCCATGCCGGACTTGGCTTGAAGCTCCTGCCAAAAGGCGGGGAGGTTCTCGTAAGGGATCGCCGGCATGTGGCGTACGAGCGATTTCTTGCTGAGCGCTGGCAGAAGATGCTGAAGGTGTCCCCGCCAACGGGCTGGGTTGTCGCCGCGACGCCAGCCGGCGGCGCACGCGGCGTCCAGGATCGCTTCAATGCGCTGTCGTACGCGGCTGGCCGTCTCGTGCTTCTCCGTCCAGATGCTTTGCAATGCTCGCAGGACGTCTTGCACGTCCACCTCATCAACTTTCTTGTCTCCGAAAACGGGGAACACGTAAGTGCTCAGGGTGTTTTCCCATTGGCTCGCGTGCTTGGCGTTTTTCCATCCCTGACGCTTAGATTCGATGACCAGGGTCGCAACCTCAGCGAACGACGGAACATGCTCGCTGCGGTTGTCGCGGCCCAGTGCCGAGGCGGGGTCCTGGCCATTCGCTATGAGCAACCGCATCTCTGCGGCAAGCTTCCTGGCCTGAGCCAGGCTGCGGCTGACGGCGCTTCCAAGGCCAAGCTCCCTGACCACGCCGTTGCTCTTGTACCGGAATACCCAGGCACGGCTGCCGCCCCGGACGCGAAGAAACAGATTTCCACCGTCCGCGTGATTGCCGTCCGGGAGTGTTTCGACTTGCCTCGCAGTCAAGATATGGATACGTCCCATGGGTGCGTTGTCTTACCGTTTGTCTTACCCGTAACGGTCGGATTGTGCAGATCGTAAGAGGACCATACAAGACAGAAATAGCGATATAGATTATACACTTATGGTTGACAGATGGACCGTGAGAAACCGCTTTGGATAATGATTGTGCGGACGCCCTCTCCGCCATTCAAAAAATGGGGCCATTGGCCCCATTTTGCATTTCAGCGTGCCCGCGAGACATACGCAGGGATTGGTGTGGCGGGCTAGGCTGCTTCACTGGAACATGAAAGTCTCGTATTCGAGCCGGTCGAGCTTACGGTCGAGGAGGATGAGGCCGAGGGCGACGGTGGTCAGCAGCGCGATGGCGAAGCCGTAGCCGTAGAAGGGGGCACCCAGCTTGAGGGTAAGTACGGTGAAAAGGGTATTGGCCAGAAGGAAGATCGCAGTCAGGGCCACCACGATGCGTCGGCGATCGAGATAGAACAGGACGTTGAGGATGGCCAGCAACATGACTTGCAGGCTTGCGCCCACTACTTGAATCTGCAGCAAGGGTAGATATAACCCGGATATGCCGAGCAGTGCGAGCAGGCTTGGGCCGGCCACGAAGGTGGCCAGCACGGCGATGAACTGGATCTTGGCGATTTCCCCCAATCCCTGCCGCACGGCATAGACCATTTCGTCTCGCATGTCCTGGATGTATTCCAGCGAGGCGCCCTCGCGGACGGCGGTGAAGAACTTGTCGTAATACTCCGCGAAATCGGTTTCGATGCGCACGAGGAATACCGCCATTCCTGGCACGATGGAAAGATAAGCGAGGAACACCGGTAGATCGTAGATGAGGGAGCCGCGCAGCGGGCCGATCACCGGCTCCGAGGTCTCTGGCCAAGCCCAGAATAGAAACTTGTCTGCCCATACGGCGAGATTGTAGAGGGTGCCAGTGACGAGCAGGCTGGGATAGAAGGTGCGCCGACGTAGGCAGTGGTAGCTCACGCTGCGCGGGCTGGGATAGGCCCGGGCCACCGTCCACCACATGCCGCCGAGCAACACCAGTTGCCCCAAGGCAAAGGCAGCGAGCAGTCCTTCCAGACCGAAAGGAGCGAGGGCATAGGCCAGGCCCACTACCAGCGAGTAGGCCACGGCGAACAACAGCACGATGGCCTTGTAGCGTTTCAGTCCCGACAGCAGCACCGCCAACACCCATACCCCGGCCAGTTCCGTGAAGGCCATCACCACCAGGACGCGGTAGGCGAAACTCACGCCTTCGAACAGAGTGGCCAGGGCGAGGGTGGACAGGGCGGCTGCGCCAGCCAGCGTCAGCCCCAGCACGCCGTGCAGATTGGGTAGCACCAGCTCGTCTCGTTGCTCGAACAGGCGGTCGGAGACGTAGCGGGTGAAGGCAAGCTGCAAGCCACCGGTGAGGATCAAACTGAAGGCGATGAGGTAGGTGACGGTGGTCTGGAACTGGGTGACGAGACTGGGCGGCACCACGATGCCGCTCGCTAGCACACCCACCAGGAGAATGCCGATGATGGACAACACCCAGGGACCGGAGCCGATCATGCCCGCGTAGGCGTAGGCCTGCAGCACACCGCCGAGGGTGTTGCGGGCGAGCAGCTTGCGCAATTCGAAGCCGATGCCTGCCATCAACCCCGCTCCATGGCTTCGCTGTACACTTTGCGGTAGGCGTCGAACATCATCTGGTCGGCATAGTAAGTTTCCACGCGCGCGATGGCCGCACGGGAGGCCGCCTGCCAGCGGGCCTCGTCCGTGAGTAGGGCGAGTGCGGCATCGGCCAGCGCGGTGGGATCGGCGATACCGACGATAGCGCCCGACGGGCCCAGGGCGCGGTCCTCAGGGGTGAGCCCTTCCACCAGCTGGCGGCAGGAACCCACATCGGTGGCCAGCGTGGGCACGCCCGCCGCATAGCCTTCCAGGATCACCAGCGGCAGTGCCTCGCTGATGGAGGAGAGCACCGTGAGTCCAATCTTGGGCAATAGCTCATCCACTTTTTGGAAACCAAGAAAGCGTACCTTTTCTGTGAGGCCCAGGCTTGCCACCAGGTTGCGGCATTCCTGGGCGTAGCCCGGGTCCTCGTCCTCGGGGCCCGCGATCCAACCTTCCGCTTCCGGCAATACGTTCACCACGCGGCGCATGGCGCGGATGAAGGTCTTCACATCTTTGATGGGTACGACTCGCCCGATCAAACACAGCACGGGTGGAACGCGGGTGGAGCGTTGCGCACGCAGCGGAGCAAAGCGGGCGAGATTGACGCCATTGGGAATGAGGCGGGTGCGGGCGGGGTTGGCGCCGTCCTGGATCTGACGCTGACGGTTGGCCTCGTATAGAGCAATGATGGGCTGGGCCGCCTCGTAACAGGCGCGCCCCAGCCATTCGAAGAAGCGGATCCAAAGGGAGCGGTAGTAGGACACTTCCGTGGGATCGCGCTGGAAGACATTGCGGTTATCTTTGATCCACTGCGCCTGGAGGAGATCGATCTTGCGCTCCTTGGTGTAGATGCCATGCTCCGACAGGATCAATGGCCGCCGGTGGTGTGCTTTCGCCAAAGCGCCAAGAAATCCTGCGTAACCGGTGGAGATGGTGTGATAGACGCGGCTGGCAGGCAGGTTCCGCGCGATGGCGGCGAGTTTCCACAGGGGCGCATGCATGATGCGCACCGTCCAGAAGTAGTCCACGAAAGAGGGGTCGGTGCAGAAGCGCTTGTAGCGGCTGCAAATCGTCTCCCATGCCGCGCGGGAACGCAAGAAATGCTCGCGGGTGAGGTGATCGCCTTGTAGCAGGGTGGGATACATGCTGGCCATGCGCGCCATGGCCTGCGCTGGCGGGACCCCGGCGAGAAAGGATGTGTGCAGGGCCTCGACCTCGGCCATCACCTGAGGCGACGGTTCCAACACTTCGAGGGGAGGGGGCGCTTCCGGTTCAAACAGGTAGTGGGTTTCCAGCCCAGCCACGTTGGAGGGAAGCTCGTAGCGCATGGGGCCGTAATCTTCACGTCGGCTGCCCAGGAACACGAGGTGAAAACGCCACTCCGGGAAGGCGCGGATGATCTGGTGCACCCAACTCGACACGCCTCCACTCACGAAGGGATAAGTGCCTTCCAGGAGCAAGGTAATGTCTGCCCTCATGCCGCGCTCCAGTAACGCACCACGGCTGCCAGGCGGGGCACGGTAGCGAGCCGGTCGAGGCGGCCGATTAGCTGACGGGCCGTAGCGTAGTCACCCTGGTCGTAAGCCAGTTCCGCGAGATAGGGCAGCACACGGCTTGGCGGCAGCTCGTCTAGCTCGCGGTATAGCGCCGCGGCTTGCTCGAGCTGGCCCAGGGCGTGTAGCGCCCGCGCCTTGTAGAGCTTCATCTCGGCATGGGGTCGGACGGCCAGCACCTCCTCTGCGTAAGCGAGGCAGCTTTCCAAGGCGTGGCGGCGCACATCGCCCACGGCCAGGCCGTGATAGACCAGCTCCCAGTAGAGCTCGGTCAGCCGTTCGGCGGCAGCCAGTCGCTCGGCCCCGCCTACCGCGTAACGGCTTAGGGCTTCGTGGATGGCGGCGTTGAGACGTTTTTCCTGCGCGTCCAGCAAACCATAGGCGAGCAGGCGCACATCCTCGTTGCTGCAAGCGAGCACGCGGCGCAAAAGTGGTGTGGCAATGCGGCCGGGCACCTGTGATAAGGCCAGCAGAGCACCCACCCGCGTATCCACTGGCACGCGGGCATTGGCCAGCATGCCACCGGCACCGGTGAAACGAAACCGCGGTCGCGTGGTGAGATGGATGTCGAACGGTGGCACGCTCACCTCGGCAAAGGTCGCGGCCCGGTGCCGCGCGCGCAGCCGACGCACCCCGAGAAGCCAAAGCAGGATGAGGGGGATGCCGATCAGGGGCAGTGCAAACAGCAGGGCGAAGGCGAGGGGCAACAGGGACAGTCGTGCTCGGCGCGAACCTGGCGCGAGCAGGGTGGTGAGCGCCAGGCTCGCCACCAGCGCGGCTGCGGCGTGCAGCAAAGAGAAGGCGACGAAGCCGGCGCTGTCGCTGCTGGCCAGGATGACACCACCCCAGGCCGACCCTTCCAGGACGGTGGCATAGGCGAGGAGCTTAGTTTGCACCCTGCGTCTCCAGCACCCGAGCGAGCACCTTTAGCGGCGGCGCGTCGAGGCAGAAGCGTTCCAGCGTCACACCCACCTCCGACAGGCGGCCGCTGCCGCGTTCGGCAAACCAATGTTCGATGCGCCGCGCGTAGCCTTCCGCTCCCGCCTCGCCGGTGAGCGGCAGGATCACCAAAAGGCGCGGGATCGGCGCCGCCACGAACCATTCCAGATCCAAGCCGCGGGATTGGCGCGCTAGCACGTGGGGCAGGTCAGCGGCCACCGCCTCGGTGCTGAAACGGAACACCATGAGGCTGGAAGCGATGCCATTGACCGTGGCCAGGCGATAGAGCCGCTCGAGTTCCAGAGCAAAGGATGGCGGGCATTCGGGATAGCGGGCCAATATGGGCGCAGCCAGGCGGGTCATGGCCATGCCATCGGCATAATAGTTGAGCAACAGTTCCAAACTCTGCAGGGTTTCCTCGTGCAGCGCGAGGAAAGGGAGCCGTTCCACCACCAAAAGCAGGGTGACGCCCTCGCCCTGCGCGGCGGCTGGCGCCACTACCCGGTAGCGGCTGCCGGTCTCACCCGTGACGTGCCGCACATGGGCGAGACGCTCGTTGTCTAGAGCATGGCGCACCAGGGGGTCGAGGGGATCAAGCGGGAAAGGTTCGCCCACCCGCGCCAATGGCTCCAGCACCAGCACGCCATCATGAATGGCATAGAGGGCGGCGCGCTCCAGTTGGCAGTACTGGGCCAGCAGGTCCATCAGAGCTTGGGCGTGCGTCTCCGGGCTCTGCTCCGACACCAGGCGGCCCAGGGCGTCACGCAGAGTCATGGGCCGCGTGAGAAGTTCCTGCTCCAACTTGTCATGGGATAGGCGCAGCAAATAGTACTGTTCGGTGAGACGTTCGAGACGCTCGTCTAGATAGGCCTGCAGGGTTTCCGCGCGACGCGCGCGCGCCAGCCACAGGCTGGTGAATTCTCCTGTGAGCATGACCAGGATGAAGCCGCCCAGGAAATACAGGCGCGGAAAAGGGGCCAATGGCCAGCCTCCCGCGGCGAGAAGTAGCCAGGCCAGCACCAGCACGCCGCTTGCCGCAAGGCCCGCCAAGGATCCATAGCGCAAACTCACCAGCACCGGCGCAAGCCACGCCCAGGGGAAACCGGCGCGTGTCCAGAAGGGATCGAGCGGCGATAGCCACAGCCCCAGACCTACGGCCAACAGGGGCGCGGCCAGGGTTTCCCCCGCGGCAGCGGGTTGGCTGGCAAACCCCGCCCAGCGGTTTTTCAGGGCTTCCCACATGGGGACTTCAGGGTGCGGTGGCCAAGGGTGCGAGCAATTCTGCGGTGAGTTTTTGCGCCACGGCCGCGACTGACTCGCGGGCGTAGCCGCTCTTGCCACCCACGGCGCTATACAGGCGCGCGCCACTGGCGACGTCGTACACGGTCACCGTCAGGCCCACCGCTGGCTCGCCATCCACGCCCACCTTGTAGCGCCATTCCGAAACACTACCGGTGAGCAGATAGCGCGCGCCCTGGCCTTTGGCCCATTGCAGCAGTTCCTGGAGGCTGCGCGGTTGGGCTTTCTCGAACAGGCTCTCGTCCAGCCATGCCGGTGGGGGGGTCACCACCCGCGGCGAGACGCGCGCGGCGATCCACTGGCTGGCCACCGCCTGGGCGCGGCTGCCCGCCAGCGGTGTTTCCGTGTAATTGGCGAAGGGTGCGATCGCCCACGTCGCCTGGGGCTCAAGGGTCGGCGCAGGGGACCGTTCGACCGTCGCGCAGGCGGCCAGCAGCCAGGGAAAAAAGCAGGCCAAAAGTAGCAGGGTCTTCCATCTCATGATGATCCTCGTTTGGGTGGCGGTTGGTTCTTCGTTCTTACGAGTCAGAAATCGAGGCGGTAGCGCAGCAACAGCCGGCGTGTCGTCCCCGGCGTGGTGCCCTGGGCGCGGGCCCACTGGCCGCCAAGCGCCAGGTGATCGGCGCCGAGGGGGCTGGCTGCGACACCGAGCAGGGCATCGTAACCGAAACCGTCCTCACTGTGCCGGGTGAGACTCAAGGACCAGAAGGGTCGCAGCGCTCGAGTGCCGCTGTCCAGCAAGGCGAGGCGGCTACTCAGGGTGAGTCCCCAAAGGGTGAAGTCCCGCGGCAGGAAAAAATTCGCGTCGAAAGCAGTGCTAGCCGGCGGCAGCAGGGGGGCGAGCGCGGCATCGCCCACGGCCCGCGGCCGGTACTGGTGGCGGCTTGCGAACAGGTCGAGCAGCCAGTCGGGATCTTCCCGGCGCAGCCAGGTGGTGGCGTGGACTTCCCATTCGCGGCCCTGGCCCAGGAGGCTACCCGTCTGGGCGCGATAGCGCTGGGCGGCGGCCCGAGCGGAGAAAGCGAAGGGACGCACCGGCTCAATGCTGAGGCGAAGCGCGAGGCTGTCTTTCTCGCCCGCCACGCGCAAGGCGGTGGATTCTTCCGCAGGCTGGGCGTGGCCCGCTTCCAGGACCGCTTCCCAGTGACCGCGCCGCCGCCGGTAGGCGAAGGAGAGGGGCGTGCGCTGGGCGAATGCCTCGCGTCGGCCGAGGGACAGTTCCCAGTCGTCCTCACCACGCTTGGCAACCGCGGTGAGCAGGGCGCGGCGCTCGTTTACCACCTTGCCCAGGGCGGTGGTGTCCTTGAGGCTGCGTTGGATGGAGGTGAGCTCCAGCGCGAGCTTGAGGTGGGGCAAGAAGGTCCCCTGGGCACCCAGCCGGGTTTGAGTTTCGTCGAATGCGGGAAAGCGCAGCGCCTCCCCCGTTAGCGAGGCATGGTGACCCCCGGCGCGCAACAGCTCGTCGAGCTGCCCTTGCAGTTCGTCGTCGGTGCCGAGCCGACTCTGGGCGGCGAAGGCGAGACTGGCTGCCTCGGGCTCGAACAGGCGGCGCGCCCCTTCCACGGCATCGCGCCGCGGTAAGTCTTCCGGCTGGGCGAGCAGACGGGCGAGGCTTTCGCGGTCGTCGTCGGCCAAGGCCACGGCCAGCTCCGCCCACCGTGGGCGAAGCGTTGCCTGCGCCAAGCGCCCGTAAAGCCAGGCGCGGGCCAGGCTAAACTCGCCGGCGTTGATCCAGTGGGCGAGCAGCAGGGGGCTTGCCCGTTCCGGGTCGTCTAGCACCGCGGCGGTCAGGGCAGCGCGGGCCTGATCCCCGGGTGTGAGACTTGCGGCCAGGCGCGCACGGGCGATAAGCCTGGCTTCCGGCGCGACCCGCTCGATTTGGCGCAGGGCATGGCGTCGCAACTGCCAGGCTTCGTCGTGGCGGTCGAGCTGTTCCAACAAATCCGCCGCGGTGATGAGCCAGAGGGGATCCTCCCGGCGGCGGGGTAGCTCGGCTGCGGCCAGCCGCCAGGCCACGCCGGCTTCGTTCAGGAGCGCATGGGCCGCGATCCGCACGTCGTTTCGCTCAAGTCCGGCGAGCTGCGTTTCGTGGCGGGCGAGTAGGCGGCGGACGGCGGCCGTGTCGGCGTTCTCGATGGCGAACCAGAGCAGGGCTTCGGCCACTTCGACATTCTGCGGGGCGAGTCTTTCCGCTTGGGTGTACAGGCGGCGCGCCTCGACGATTTGACGCATCTGCCATGCCTGGCGCGCGGCCAGCAGACAGTAGCGAGGATCTTGTTCGAGGCGCTCGCGGGTGGCCGGATCAAGCCCGCCAAGCAGGGTCTGCGCCTCCTCGAAGCGGGCGGAGGCCTGGTAGCGTTCCAGCGCGCGTATGAGCGCGGCCTGGTCGTGGAAGCGTTGCCAGCGCAGGACGGCCACGCGCGCTGCAGCCAGCGGTTCTTCCTCGGCGAGTAGCCATTCCAGATCGTTGAGATCCACCGGCTCCGCATCGGCCTGCGCCAGCAGCCGTTCCAGGGCGAAGCGGGCGGCTGTCCGATCGCCGGCGCGGCTGGCGAGAGCCGCTCGCAGCCGCCAATAGCTAGCGGGCGCCGTCTCCTGATTGCGCGCCGCTTCCAGGCTACGGCGCGCAGCGTCGTCGCGTCCGAGCAGAATCTGTAAGGTCGCCAGGCGTACCGCCTGTTCGGGGGTCGGCTTCTCCCCAAGTGCGTGGTGCCACCAGTCCACTGCCGCTTCGAGCTCGCCCAGGCGTTCCGAAAGCTCTGCAGCGGCCTGCGCCAATCGCCTATCGGGCGCGCGCCGCCAGGCTTCTTCCAAGGTGGCGCGCGCCGCTCCAGGTCTTCCCTGGCGCTCCTGCAAGCTCAAGGGCCAGGGCGACGTCGAAGCGGGTGGCGAGCCGGTGGCGCAGATAGGCTTCGAGCGCATCGTCGCGCAACAGGCTCGTTCCCAGGCGGCGTACGTTCTCCCAGGCCTGAGCGCTGCCGCTTTGGCGGGCGATCACCAGCCACTGCTCCAGCGCCTCATCGGGTCGAGTAAGCCACTCCGCCACTTGAGCCAGCCGTTGGCGCCAGACCAGGTTGTCCGGGGCCTGGCGTACCGCCGAGGCTGCGACCCGCCAGGCGTCCTCCAGCTTGCGGTTTTCGAGAAACACGGTGTAGGCCAGGCTTAAGACGGCATCGTCAAAGGGCGCGGCCGGCCCATTGGCCGCGACACGGCGCACCTCGAAGTCGAGGCCTGCCACCGCCCGCTGCCATTGCCAAAGCAAGCTCATGCGCAGCAGGCGGCGCACATAGACCTCCGCCCGCTCGGGACGCTGGGCCGCCCGGGCCAGCCTCACCAACGCGAGCAGCACTTCGCGATCGTCGGCGAGATCGCCCAGCTCACGCTCCCCCAGCGCAAGCGCATCCTGCACCCGGTTGCCACTTTCCAGGTCGCGTAGCGCGGCGAGGAAATAATGCCGACGTGCGGCGGGAGTCTGGGCTTCGTGCCGCGCTGCCATGTGTATTTCCGCCGCCGCTGGGTAGTCGCCCCGCGCCAGGGCGAGCGCCGCGGCCCGCTCCAGATGCGTAAGCAGCTGGCCTGGCGCCTCTTGCTCAAGTTCCCGGAATAGGGCCATGGCGCGGCTAGCCTCCCCCAGAGCCAGAAGCTGGCCAGCAAGTTGGGCAAGCCGCTGCGGGTCCCGCTCCAGCGCCGCCAGCACGAGGGCGAGTTCCTTTGCGCGTGCGGCGTGCCGACGGGCGAGCGGCCCTGCCATGGGTTTCAGGGACTGCGCATTTTCTGCTTGCCACAACAGCCACAAGGCCTCCCGCCGCAGGGCGGGTTCGGGGCTGGCAAGCGCTGGTTCGAGCGTTGCCTCCATCTCCGCATAACGTTGCGCCCGCAGGAGATTGCCTGCCACCAGCAGGCGCAAATGGGGATTGTCAGGATCGGTTTTCAGCAGGGCCCGCAGATAGGCAGCAGACAGGGGGCCTTCGGGCGCCGCCGCAAGACGCAGCACCAAATCCTCGCGGGGGAAGAGCAGCACCAGGGTGGCGGCCATTCCGAGGGTGAGGGCGAGCACGATGAGCGGCGAGGCAAGCCGCGGCCGCTCATGGGCGCGGACAGTGGACGGTGAGCGTGAGCGTAGCATGCTTGCTTTTGATGATTTGCACGCCCTCTACCCGAGGCCCGAGGCGTGCGGCCGGCTCGGCGCGGAGTTTGCAGTCTTCGGGCACGAAGAGTCCGGCCTCGACGGGAACGTGGCCTAAGAGACTGAGCCTGAGATCCCTGCCTTCCCGCTTAAATAGCGTGATACGGGCGTTGGCCTCCTCCAGGTGGGGCAGAGTGGCCCGCGCCTCGGCCTTTGCCAACACTATACGCGCCTGCGTTCCGGTTAGATGCACGTAGGTGCGGCCAAGTGCGCGCTTGAAACCCGCTACGTTTTGGCTGGCTCCCAGATCGGGGCTGGCTAGGCCCTCTTCCAACCGCACGGTGGCGAGCGCACCGCGCCCGCGCAAGATCCAGGCTTCCCCTTCGCGGGCGATGGCGTAATCGAGGAAATCCCGCACCTTCTCCACGTATTCACTTATGAACACCGGATGCAGGGGCTGGCTTTGAGCCCAGCCATAGACCTCTTCCAGGGCCTTGAGCGCCGCCGGCTTGGTGGCGGAATAGAAGTGGTAATAAATCCCCACGGGTTTGAGGCGATGGGGTGTTTCCGTGCGCTCGAAGGTTTCGATCACCCGCCGGTAGCCCCAGAACGGGCCAGTCCAAAGATTGGTGAACAGGTTTTCGTTGGACACCGGCGCATATACCTGAAGTTCGCCGTCTTTGGCGAGGCTATAGGGCGCCACACAGGTGAGACTTGGGCAGGTGCGGGAGATGATGGTGTCACCGCCGTTGATGTTGAGCAGTCCTGCTTCGCGGGTCAGGCGCAGCTGCTCCACGGTGGGGGCGCAGTCTCCGGTCCAGAAAAACAACCGCACTGTCTTGCCGGCGGGCAGGAGGTGGGCCAGGTACTCGCGGCTACCCAGGATTTCCCGCCGCGCATCGAAGACATAGCCCGCAATGGGCAGGGTGTAGCGCCCCTCGCCTTCTCCAGCCTGCGCCGTGGCCTCGGCCCAGCGGAAGGGATGGCTGAAGCTGTGGCTGGCGGCTTCCACCCAGGGCAGGGCGAAAATACGGCGGGCAATGCCCTCCAACTCAGCGCTGTGTTGGGGATAGAGGCCGGTGGGACCGATTTCGCCCTCGATCACCGAGATGCCATGGGGCAGGGGGTGCTTCTTAAGGAAACCTAGCAAGACTTCACCGGCCCAAGGACGCCCGGGCAATTCGGCACGGGAGACGAAGCCGTCGCCGTCCACATGGATGGTGAGCAGGCGCCGGCCGGTTTCCGTGGTGACGTCTGGCACCGGCCAATCGGGGAGTCGGAGCGCTGTCCTGAGCAGGGCGAAGGGCGGGATCAGCCAGCGGTATTGGTCCACGCCAGGCACGGCTTCGATGAGGGCCGGGGCAAGCGCGAATCCACCCCAGGACGCAAGCCCCACCAACGCCCCGCCACCACCTTGCACCCAGGCATCGATGCCGTCTGCCTGAAGCCCCTGGACTGAAGTCACCAGCCGGCGGGGGAGTGGTGCTTCGAACTGGGCGAGGCTTGAGTGCAAGCCCGTGCCGCCAGGTAGGTTGACCCGGCGTGTGCCCAAGGCCGGCGCAGGGTCGAAGGGCAGGGTGCCCATGAGCAGAATGGGAATGCCTTCCTTGCGCCGTGCCCCGAGCCATTCCAGCACGGGCTGTGGATTTGCGAGCTCGCCCGTTCCCCACACCACCACGCCTGCCAGCCGCCCGGCCTGCGGTTCCGTGGAAAGCGGGCTGGTCATTTCCTGGTAGCGCACACGCAGCCCGAGATACTGGGCAGGTAGCTCTAGGAAGCGATGTGCCTCAAGGTAGTTGAGATCCGGTGCCTCGCGGGCGTCGTAGAGGACGAGCAGGGTGCGTGGCAGGGCCTCGCGCACGCCCACGCCCAAACTGAGGAGCTCGCCGTCGCTCACCCAGGGGACGACCCCCAACTCCGCGATGCGCCGGGCGATGGCCCGCGCCCGCTCCCGCGCTTCGGGCGGTGCGTAGTCGATGGCCACCACCGGCAGCCCATAGCGTTCCCGCACTTCCTTGAACCGGGCAAGCAGCCACTCCCGATCTGCGGCCGGCACCTCGGCATAGCTGCGGCTGGCCGGCTCATAGCGACCAAACAGGGATTCCGCGGCCACCGCCTCCACCAGGGGCGCGATCTGGGGCAGGAGTTCAAAGCCGCGGTTGAGCATCAGCCGCAGGCCGGGATGACGTGCCTTGAGTTCGCGTATCAGAGTCGTGAGCCCGGCCTGCTGTTCAGTGGCAGCGGCTTGCTTGGCGAGCTGGTAGCTATCCATGGTGTCGAGGAAAAAGCCGCGCCAGCCAGCGTTCCAGAGGGGCGCGAAGACCTGCGTGAGCCAGTAGCCACGGCACTCGGCGCGCGAATGATCGAGCACGATGCTGTTCCAGGCAGGGTTGTACGCGAGACGGCAGATCGTGGGCAGACCTTTGACTGCGGGATGATCCCCGCTTAGCTCGCCCACGCTCACGTAGGCGAAGGGCTCGAAGCCGGGCCGGCGCGCCGCGTCGGGCGCGAAGCCGTGGCGCGGTTCCACCACGGCGATGTCGAAGGCGGCGAGTTCCGGCAGCCATTCCCCACCGTAGTAGAACGCCACGCTCAAGGCGTGCACAGGCCCGGCGACAAACCACGCCCAGAGGAAGAAAAGCGGCATTGACAGGTGGCGCATGAATGAATTGTAACGTCGGCGAGCAGGCGTCGTGTTCTCAGGCGGTGCACAGCCGGGCCGTCACCCGCGCCAGGAACACCTCCATGAGCTGACGGTAGAGCGCATCGCCCACGACGCCGTCCTCGTTGCCCGCGTCCACGTTGGGATTATCGTTCACCTCGATCACCACTACGCGATTGCCCACCTGTTTCAGGTCCACGCCGTAAAAGCCGTCGCCGATCAGATTGGCGGCGCGCAGGGCGAGCCTGACCACGGCCGCAGGCGTGGCCTCCACTGGCACCGCCCGTGTGGGGCCTTCCACCAGCTTGCGGCGTTGTGCATCCCGCAGAATCACCTGCCAGTGTCCCTGCGGGAACACGTACTGAGCCACGAATAGCACGCGCCCATCGAGGATGCCGACACGCCAGTCGAAGGTGGTGGGCAACCATTCCTGGGCGATGACCAGGTCCGACTCGGCGAACAGGGCAGGCAGGGTGCGCGCCAATTCGGCCTCGCTGGCGATTTTCAGCACCCCGCGGGAGAAGGAACTATCCGGCTGCTTGAGCACACAGGGCAGTCCCAACTCCGTCACGATGCGCTGGGCATTGTTGCGGTGCACGACCAGGGTGCGTGGCATGGGAATGCGGTGGCGGGCGAGCAGCTCGGCCAGGAATACCTTGTTGTTGCAGCGCAGGATGGAATCTGGATCGTCGATCACCACCAGCCCTTCCGCCGCCGCCGCGCGGGCAAAGCGGTAGGTGTAGTGGTTAGCATAGGTGGTATCACGGATGAACAGTGCATCGAATTCACTGATTCGGTGGAAATCCTCGCGTGTGATGAACGAGGGGTGGATACGCAGTTGCCTTGCCGCGCGCTGGAACTTTTCCATGGCCCGGGCATTGGAGGGAGGCTCTGGATTGGCGGGATCGTGCAGGATGGCGAGATTTAGCCGCGGCGCCGGGCGTCGGTGCACGTGGCCGCGGCCCGCAAAATAATCGCGTAATGCCTTGAGCAGAAACTCGCGGTGGGCACTCGGAACATCGGCCGCTGCCATCGGCCGTAGCCGTATTAGATGCCATTGGCCCTTGCGGCGCATGAAGTCGGCGCTCAACAGCGGCGCTGGCATCAGCGCGAACAAGCGATGGGCCAGGGGCGCATAGCGGCGCAGGGGATGTCGACCGAAATAGATCGGCAAGGCAAAGCGGTCCCCCTCGAGCCGCGCCAGCACGCGTTCGATGAGGGCTTGCACCTCCTCCGTCAGCAGCCGCACCAGGGCGGGACTGTGCAAGTCCTCTAGGGTGCTCACCCGTGGTAGGGGTCGGTGGCCGCGCGCCTCGGCCAGCAGCGAGACGTAATAGCCGAAGCTCTGGTAACGGTAGGATTGGCAGAGATTGAACACCTGCACCGGCCCCTTGCCGGCACTGGCCGGGTCGGTCAGATAGCGGTGCGCCGCCAGCACGCTCACGCCGGGCAGGGCAAGCGGCCAGAGCCGGGGATCGTCCACTACGATCAGACTGCGCATGGCTCATCTGGGCGCGGGTTTAAGCGCGGTTTAAGTGAGATGTGCGAGGCTTGCGGGGGGAATTGGGGCATCATGGCGCTGTCCCGGAAAGGGGTCGTGTCGCGATTGTTGCGGCTGGCCCCGTTTCTGGCAAGCGGGCGCGCACCCTGGGGCATAATTGACCGGCACTTTGCGCGCCCGGCGCGGTCCATGAACGCCCAACGGGGGGGTGATGCGTATTCTGCTCGTCGAAGATGACAACCTGCTCGGTGATGGCATCCAGGCGGGGTTGGCCCAGAACGGCTTCGCCGTGGATTGGGTGCGTGATGGCGAAGCGGCGGAGCACGCCCTGAAGAGCACCGAGTATGACGGCGTGGTGCTGGATCTCGGGCTGCCACGCCTGGGTGGCATGGACGTCCTAAATCGGCTGCGTGGTCGCGGCAGCGATGTGCCCGTGCTCATCCTGACCGCGCGCGATCACGTGGAAGATCGCGTGCGGGGACTGGATGCCGGTGCCGACGACTACTTGGTCAAACCCTTCGACCTGGCGGAACTGGCGGCTCGGCTGCGGGCCCTGCTGCGGCGGCGGCACGGCATGGCGAGCCCCGTTTTGCAGGTGGGTGCGGTTATGCTCGATCCCGCCGCCCATCGCGTGGAATTCCAGGGCCGCGAGGTGGCGGTGTCCGCGCGCGAATTCGCCCTGCTGCAGGAGCTCATGCTGAATGCCGGGCGCGTCCTGTCGCGCGCACGACTAGAAGAGCGTCTCTACGGCTGGGGTGAGGAGGTGGAAAGCAACGCCATCGAGGTGCACGTGCACCACCTACGTCGCAAGCTCGCGCCGGAGGTGATCCGCACCGTGCGAGGCGTGGGCTATCTCATGCCCCGCGAGGCATCCGCGGGGGATTATTGAGATTGACGAAAGTGGGTGCCGAGCTACGCGATTGGATCAATATTCCCGCGCAAGTGGAAAGCAAGGACTGCGTCGCCACCGCTTGCGCCGTGTGCTGGCTTGCGGCTGGCGGCTCCGGCGCCCGGGCTGATGTGTGCCCATCGCGCGTGATCTGGCCGACATGACGCTAACGGCATCATTGCCGCGCAAGCGGGCATCCCGGCCTGCTCGCGCAGGCGCGGATGCTTCTCAAAAATCGGCGATGAACGTCATGTGCCGTGCAGTTCATTGGGCGCGCGCCGGTCCATTGAGCATGACGTAAGTAGGTGACACCCTTGTGTCGTCCCCGCGAAAGCGGGGACCCAGGAACAAGGCGAGGAATACACTGGATTCCCGCTTTCGCGGGAATGACGCTTGACTTACGCAGCCTGTGAACGACTTACGTAACGCTCAATAATGGATAATCTGGCTTCGAGGCCGCGTCCTGGATCGCCGCGTGCGTGGCGATAAGGGAAACGCCTCACGCACTTGGCCAATGCTCGATACGCTCACCCAGTCTATCTCGCTGCGACGGCGTCTGCTCCTGTGGCTCATGGGCGCGAGCTTGCTCGCCTGGGGCGCCGCATCCCTCCTGAGCTACCGCGGCGCGCGCCATGAGATCGACGAGGTGCTGGATGCCCATCTCGCCCAGTCCGCCGCCCTGCTCATGGCGCAACTTGCGCACGAGCCCGAAGAAATCGACACCGAGCACGTGCCGGTGCTGCACCGTCATGGTCGCTACGTGGTCTTCCAGGTCTGGGATGCGGCCGGGCAGCTCCACTTGCATTCCGCCAACGCACCGGATGTACCCCTGTGCCCGCCTCGAGGGGGCTATGCCGACTGTTTCACGGATGGCACGCACTGGCGCGTTTTTTCTGCCTGGAACGAAGATCGCAGTCTGCTGGTGCAGGTGGGCGAGGACGCAGGCGTGCGGGCGGAAGCAGCACGCAAGGTGGCGGCGGGTCTATTACCCCCGCTACTAATCGCCCTGCCCGTGTTGGCGCTATTGATCCTGTGGGGCGTGCGCCAGGGACTCAAGCCTCTGGCTGGGCTGCGCCAGGAGGTGGAGCGCCGCGATCCGGCCAATCTCGAAGCGCTGGCCAAGCCGGTACCGGCGGAGGTGGCACCATTGGTGGCGGCGCTCAATACCCTATTTGCCCGCATGCGTGCCCTGCTG
This sequence comes from Thiobacter sp. AK1, assembly GCF_039822265.1. Lineage (NCBI taxonomy): Bacteria > Pseudomonadati > Pseudomonadota > Betaproteobacteria > Burkholderiales > Thiobacteraceae > Thiobacter > Thiobacter aerophilus. The sequence continues at coordinate 40,183 of NZ_JBAJEX010000009.1, read as the reverse complement.
GAAAACGAGCGCCGCTTCACCGCCGATGCGGCCCACGAACTGCGCACCCCGCTCGCCGCCATCCGCACCCAGGCTCAGGTGGCGCGCGCAGCCGCCGCCGAGGCGGAACGTCTCCATGCGCTAGATCAGGTGCTGGCCGGATGCGATCGCGCGGCACATCTGGTGGAGCAGTTGCTGCTGCTTGCCCGCCTGGAGGCCGGCCCACCCCCAAGCGCAACCCTCTGTTCGTTGCGGGAACTGGCCGCCCAGGCCATCGCCGACGTGGCGCCGGTGGCGATACGCAAGGGTGTGGAACTGGAGCTCGAGGATGGGCCGGAGATGATGGTCCGCGGCGCACCCGAGTGGCTGCGCATCCTCATGCGCAACCTGATCGACAATGCCGTGCGCTACAGCCCGCCCGGCAGTACGGTGCAGGTAAGGGTGGCAAAACACGCCGACGCGGCGGTGTTCTCGGTCACCGACGAGGGGCCCGGCATTCCTCAAGCCCAGCGCGTGGCGGTTTGGCAACGCTTCCATCGTGTGCTGGGTAGCGGCGAGGCGGGCAGCGGACTGGGGCTGTCCATCGTGCGGCGCATCGCCGAGCTGCACGGCGCCCAGGCCTGGATCGAGGACGGCGAGGCGGGAAGGGGGCTACGGGTGGGCGTGCAGTTTTCTGCCGTCTCACCCTGAATGTACCAGCGTCAGCGCGGGCCAGGCGGCTCGTCGGCAAAGCGCCAGATGTCCACGTCGCGCCCCTGCTCGCGCAGGGCTTCGGCGCGGGCCGAGAGATAGCGCTGGAAACTCGGCTCCTTGCGATAGGCGCCAGTCACCGCGTAGGCGAACATGCCCTGGGTGTGGAAGACCTTGAAGAAGGCTTCCGAGCGGATGATTTCCTTGCCCCTGGCATCCATGATGACGATGGTGGGGGCGTATTTCACATCCAACTGGCGTGCCCACTCGCGGGCAGTGGTCTTGCGCCCATCCGGCAGGATCACCGGGGTGTCGGACCACATGTCCAGCTGGAGGTTGTAAAGTTTCTTCACCACCTGGCGCGTCTCGGCATCGGTCAGGACCTTGTCGTGCAGCATGTCGCAGGCCGGGCAGTCTTTCTGTTCGAAGAACACGGCGATAGGCTGCCTCACGCGGCGCAGATCATGGGGAGGGGCGGCGAAGAAATCCTCCCCATGGAGCGTGCCGGACGCGGGCGGGGGTTCATGGCGCGCCATGAATTCCCGGAACGGCAGCTCTTTTTCCTTGCGGTTCGCCACGTATTCCAGCGCCAGCTTGAAGCGTTGGGGCGGCAGATAGCCATTGAGCCTGAGCACCACCTGCCCCTGCTCGTCGAAGAAGAGCAAAGTGGGTGTGAACTGCACCTTGAGGGCGGCGGCAAATTGTTTTTCCGTCATGCGGCTGCCCGAGTAGTCCGTGACCTCGCGGTCTCCCCACATGTTGATGGCCACGGTATCGAAGCGGGCTTGCATCAGGTCGACGATATCCTTCTGGGACAGATTGCGCTCCACCAGCAGATTGCAGTAGGGGCAGTTGTCCTGGTGGAAGACGATGAGCACCCGCTTGTTGGCGGCGGCGGCTTCGGCAATGTCCTCGCGCAGGTTCAGGAAACTCTCCTTGAACCAGGCCGGGTATTCGGTGGCCTTGGCGCCGAAGTAGCGCCCCCGTTGTTCGGCGGCCCAGGTCTCGCCGGCCAGGGTTGCCAGGACGAGCAGGACACCACTCAGAAAGAAACGGGGCAATAGCGGGGAACGGGTCATGGCAAGCTCCACTCAAAGGATCGAGGCTATTCTATGATAACGGACAGACTCGGGTGGCATGAGATACAGGACAATTGCCCTGATGCCGACCTAACTATCTGTCTGGAAAGCCAAATCCGTCGCACCGCCGTTTGCATGGACAGGCCCTGGTGTTAGAATCGCCCGGCCAGTTTGCGAGATGTCCATGAGCCACGCGAAAAAGCCCGCGCCTCCCCGCGAACCCGAGGAAGAACGGGGCGGCTATAAGCTGCCTGCGTTGCGGGTTTATTCCGAGATCGCCACCAGCCTCTCCAGCGATGCGGATCTGGAGCAGCTGCTGGAGCGCTTCCTGCAAACCATGATCCGGCTCGCCGGGGCCACGGCTGGGGCCGTGCGCGTGGTCTCTTCGGATGGCCAGCACATGCGCCTGGTGGGCGCTATTGGTCTGCCCCAGGAGGTGATCGACCGCGAATATCTCGTGCCGATCGGCTGTGGGGTGTGTGGCCGAGCCGCTCAGCATTTCGCCATCCAGCGGGGAGAGGCGGCGGGCAACTGTCACGAGGTGACGCTGCTCGATTATTTCGGCGAGGGATGCAAGAACGTCATCGCCGTACCGCTGCGGCACAAGGGCAAGACCATGGGCGTCTATAACCTGTTCATGCCCTGCGACCGCAGCATCCCAGAGGAGGTGGCGCTGTTGTTTTTGTCCATCAGCGAGCACCTGGGGATGGCGCTGGAGAACGCGCGACTCACACGCGAGAACCTGCGCATCACCCTAATGGACGAGCGCCAGATGCTGGCGGCGGAAATCCACGATTCCCTGGCCCAGACGCTGGCTTACATGAAGATGCGGCTGGCCATGCTGCGCGAGGCAGTGCGCGAGGGGGACGAGCTGTCCACTGAGCGTTACCTGGGCGAAGTGGACGATGCCTTGGAATCTGCCTACTCCGGTCTGCGTGAACTGCTCACCCAGTTCCGCCAGAAGATGGATCCGCGGGGCCTCTTGCCGGCGCTGGAGGACCTGATGCACAACTTTTGCAACCGCACCGGCATCAAGGTCGACTTCATCAACCGTGCGCCGGACGTGAACCTCACCCCTGATCAGGAAGTCCAGGTGTTCCACATCGTGCAGGAAGCCCTCAACAACATCAGCAAGCATTCCGCTGCGCAGCACGTGAGCCTCACCATCGAATTCATCGGTGACCGCTACGCACTCACCGTCACCGACGATGGCATCGGGCTCAAAACGCAGGGTAGCAATGGGCCCAGCATGCATCTGGGCATGAGCATCATGAAGGAGCGTGCTCAGCGGCTGGGCGGTGAAGTGATCGTGGAAAGCCGCCCCGGTCAAGGCACGCGTGTGCATCTGGAGTTTCCGGCGCCGCGGCCGCGTCGAGTGGGGGCACGATGAGCGAGCCAATTCGTGTCATTCTGGTCGATGACCACACCCTATTCCGCAAAGGGTTGGCGGAACTCATCGAACGTCATGGTCGCATCAAGGTGGTCGCCATGACGGGTAATCCCCAGGAAGCACGCGAGCTCATCAGGACTCACCAGCCAGATGTGGCCGTGTTCGACCTCAACATGCCGGGCGTGGATGGCATCACCCTGATCGGTGAACTGCGCGCCGAGGGCTGCACGGTGCCCATCTTGGTACTCACCGTGAGCGATGCCCAGGAGGATCTCGCCGCGGCCCTGCGCGTCGGGGCGCGCGGCTACCTGCTCAAGGACATGGAGCCGGACGACGTGGAAGACGCCTTGCAGCGGGCCGCACGTGGGGAGACGGTGGTGGCGCCGAAGATGACCGCCAAGCTGGTCAACCTGCTCGACCAGAAAGAGGGCACGCCCGATTCCCTGCTGGCTCAGCTCACGCAGCGCGAGCGGCAGATCCTCATGCACCTATCCCGCGGCGAATCCAATAAGGCCATCGCCCGGGCGTTGGACATCAGCCACGACACGGTGAAGTTGCACGTGCGCCACATCCTCGCCAAGCTCAATCTCTCCTCGCGGGTGGAAGCGGCGGTATTCGCCGTGGAGCACCGTCTCACCGCACCCCGTTCCGCCGACGGGAACTGACTCCCGCGCCGTCCAGGCTACGGCGCCATGCCAATCGATGTTTTTGCGCGGATGCCCCAGCGCGGTGCTTGTCCCGACGATGCCGATCGGCAAATGGGATAGTCGCGACGACCGTGACGGCCACGACCAGGACTGATCGGCACGTGATTACCTGTCCGAATCCGCTAGGCCGTCGTGGGATTCCTTGGGATTGAACCATTTCAGCTTGTCGTGGAGCGTGACGACGGTGCCGACGATGATTAGCGTCGGGGCTTGGAGGTGAGCGGCTTCCGCCAGCGCCGGCAGTGTCGCCAGTGTGCCGATGACCACGCGCTGCTTGGAGGTCGTGCCCTGCTGCACGATGGCAGCGGGGGTGTCTGCAGCGAGTCCATGCTCCATGAGTTTCTGGCACAACACCGGCAGGCCATGTAATCCCATGTAGATGACGATGGTCTGATGCGGCCGCGCGAGCATGTCCCAGTCGAGATTCATGCTGCCGTCCTTGAGATGCCCCGTCACGAACACGCAGGCCTGGGCATGGTCGCGATGGGTGAGGGGAATGCCGGCATAGGAGGCCACGCCGGAGGCGGCGGTGATGCCTGGCACGACCTGGAAAGGAATGCGGTGTTCCGCCAGGGTTTCGATTTCCTCGCCGCCACGACCGAAGATGAAGGGATCGCCGCCCTTCAGACGCAGCACGCGTTTCCCTTCCTTGGCAAGCCTCACCAGCAGCTCGTTGATTTCCTCCTGTGGGAGCGCGTGGTCGGCGCGCTTCTTGCCCACATAGATGCGATCAGCGTCGCGGCGGACCATGTCCAGCACCGCTGGTGAGACCAGGTTGTCATAGACGACCACGTCGGCCTGCTGCATCAGGCGCAGGGCGCGGAAGGTGAGCAGATCCGGATTGCCCGGACCACCTCCTACCAGATACACCTCGCCGATGGGCGTATCTGGCTCTATTTCGCCCTCGATCATGGCCTTGAGGGTCGTAGCTGCGGCTTCGTCCTGTCCGGCAAACATCATTTCCGCCACCGGCCCCTGGAAGACTTTCTCCCAGAACATGCGTCGGTTTTCCGGTCGCTTGAACTTGGCCTTCACCTGGTCGCGGAAGCGTGCGGCCAGGGCCGATAGCCGTCCGTAGGCAGAGGGGATCATGGACTCCAACCGCGCCCGCAGCAACCGCGCCAACACGGGTGAAGCGCCACCGGAACCCACCGCGATGAGAATGGGCGAGCGGTCGATGATGGAAGGCATGACGAAACTGCATAAGTGGGGCGTATCCACCACATTGACGGGTAGGTGGCGGGCGCGTGCGGCTTCCGAGACTTCCCGTGCCTTGGTTTCGTCCGACAGCGCGCATATGACCAACTCCACATCGTCTAGCAGTTCCGACGTGAATTCACGCGGTTGGTGATGCAGTCGTTCGCGATGGGGCAGCTGCTCGAAAGCCTCGGCCAGTTGCGGCGCAGCCACGGTGACGTGTGCGCCCGCGTTGAGGAGTAGCGCAGCCTTGCGTGCCGCGATTTCATCGCCGCCGACGACCAAACAATGTTTGCCGCGGATGTTCAGGAAAATGGGTAGGAAATCCATGTGACTTCGATTCAAGTGGATGATCTACTTGGGGCACCCAACGCCGGGTGCATGAAAATCAGGAATTGCGCACCGCCTTCTTGGTACGCAGAGGGCGAAAGATGCCCGGGCGGAATACTTCCTTGGCGGACCGCGAAAAAGCCGAGGTGCAGGGCTCGATGGCGGTCTCGAACTCTTCGGCCCAAGAGGGATGGCTGTAGGAGAGTTCCTTGAAGAACCAGAGCCCCTGCTCAGACTGGCAGGCCGCGGTCATCATTTGGATCTGTTCGCCTGCTTCTGGTCCGACGATGCAGCCACCCAGCAGCTGGCCCGTCTCCGCATCGTGCACCACCTCGATGAAGCCTTCCGTGTCATGGTAGGCGCGCGCCTTGCCGGATCCACCGAAGCTGGTGCGGGCGGCCTCTGGCTCGAAGCCCGCGGCTTCCGCCTGTTCCTCGGTGAGACCGACGGCGGCGATCTCCATGGCCGAGTGCAGCACCGTCGGTACCATGAAGTAGTTGAAGGTGAGCTCATTGCCAGTGAGGGCATTGGTGGCCGCGATCTTGGCGTCATGGAGGGCGGCATTGGCCGTCATGGGTCCCGGTTTGACGTCGCCGATGGCATAGATACCCGGGACGTTGGTCTCCAGATAGCTGGAGGTGATGATGAAGCCTTCCTCGTTGACCTTCACGCCAGCCTTGTCTAGATCGAGGCCGGCGGTGAGGGGACGCCGTCCCACTGCCACCAGGATCTTGTCGAAGCGGCCTTCGCTTCCATCGTCGAAGCTCACCGCTACGCCGGCCTCTTCGACGTGGCAGGCTGCCACCGAGGTCTCCGTGCGGAACTCAAGGCCAATGCGGTTGAATTTGCGTACCAGCGTGTTGATGGCGTGTTCGGGGATGCGCGCATTGGGCAGCAGGCTTGGCTCCCGCTCCACGATGAGCACATCCGTTCCAAACTGGTGCATGAGATAAGCCAACTCCACGTTCGCCATACCACCACCCACGAATAGCATGGAACGGGGCTGGTCCTCGGTCATGGACATGAAATCGCGCGTGTTCAGGATGAAGTGGCCGTCGGTGGGGCATTGCGCAAGTGGCTTGGGTTCGGACCCCGTTGCGATGATGATCCGTGGCGCGCTCAAGGTGCGCACCGGTTCTTGCTCATGTTCCGAAGTGGGATCTACTGCGATCTCGTAAGGCCCGATGAAGCGTGCCCTACCAGTGATGACGGCGACACCCAAGCGCCGCAACCAGACCGGGAAGTTGTTGCGAATGCCCGCCACCACGTCGTCCTTGTGACGCATGGCAGCGCGGAAGTCTCCGCGGATCTCGCCCACCAGTCCTCGTCCGTTGAGATGTTGCACGTCCTCGATGATGGAAGCGAGATGCAGCAGCGTTTTTTTTGGGATGCAGCCCAAGTTGAGGCAGTTGCCGCCAGGCAGGGCTTTCTCGATGAGGGCAACCTTGGCCCCCAGCCGGGCAGCGGTGAGGGCGGCCTTATAGCCGCCGGGTCCGCTGCCGATGATGATGAGGTCGAACTTGTCCATTGTTTCAGCCGCAGCTGCCGCCGCTGCCGGAACCACAGCCGCCGGACCCACAGCCTGGGGCGCTGCAGCCGCCACCCGAGGGCGTCGGTTCTTCTTGGCGGGGCGGAATGAAGACGAAGCCAAACTGACCCGGCGCGAGTTCCATGTAGTCCATGGTGGCGCCCTTGAGGATTTCCCAGCTCTTGGGACCGATCAGGACGTTCACACCCGCCTGGCAGACGATTTCCATGTCCTCGATGCGCGCCTCGTCGAAGCCCATGCCGAACTCGATATCACCTTCTGGCGTGATTTTGGCGGCGATGCGCAGGCCCAAGCCTTGGGCGCCGCTGAGTTCGGCGGCCTTGGCGATTTGGACAGCGGCCTGGTGGGTGACGGTGAACATGGTGACTCCTTATCGATGCGTCGCGTTTAACCGGCAGAGGCGCGACGGGGTTGATGATGGATGTGGCAACGTCTCACCCATTCCAGGAAACGCACCGGCCAGTCGAATGCGGCAGTGCCCCGGAGATGGGTATAAGAGGCGAGCAGGTTCTTGTACACGAAACCGTCGTAACGGCCGTCGATGCCATGGCCCCGCTGCACTGCGTAGGCATAGGTGAGGCCGGGCGGCAGGTTTTCCAGACTCGAGTAATGAAATTCATGGGCCTGAATCGATCCCATCTCTTCGCCTGGCGCAAGCCAGGGCCATGCTTGCGTCGGCTTGAGCCGAACGTAGCCGCGTCCCACGGGCTTAGCGTGCATCACCACGTCGCCCGGAATGATGCCCACCATCTCGTGGGTGGTGCCCTGGCTGGTGAGACTACGGGCGAGGTACATGAGCCCACCACATTCGGCGTAGGTGGGCAGGCCGGCTTCGATGGCGCGGCGGATGTCTTGGCGCAGGCTGCGGTTGGCGGCGAGCTCGCCGGCGAAACTTTCTGGGAAGCCGCCCCCTATGAACAGGGCATCGGCTTCGGGCAGGCAGGGATCGTGCAAAGCGTCGAAGGGCAGCAGTTCGGCACCGGCCGCGCGCAGTGCATCGAGATCGTCGGCATAATAAAAACCGAAGGCGCGATCCCGGGCGATGGCCACTCGCACCGTTTCTCCCGTCTTGAGGCTGGCGCGTGGTGTCGTGGGGGCCACCAGAGGCGGCGCAGCGGCGGCCACGGCAAGCAGACGATCCAGATCCACCTGCTTGGCGATGCGCTGGCCGATTGCCTGGATTTGCGCCTGCGCCGCTTCTGCTTCATTGGCGGGCACCAGCCCCAGATGACGTTCTAGGATTTGCATCTCCGTATCGTGATGGACCGCGCCCAGCACGGGAATGTCGGTGTAGTGCTCCACGACCGCGCGCAGCTTGGCCTCGTGGCGGCTGCCGCCCACGTTGTTAAGGATCACGCCGGCGATGTTCACCGCCGGGTCGAAGGCCTGATAGCCCAGAAGCAACGGCGCCACGCCACGAATCACGCCGCGCGTGTCCAGCACCAGCACCACGGGTAGGGCGAGCAGCTTGGCCAGCGCCGCATTGCTGTTGCTACCATCCAGATCGAGGCCATCATAGAGCCCCTTATTGCCTTCCACCAAGGCCAGGTCGGCATGCGAGGCGTGGCTGGTGAAGGTGGCGAGGATTTCCTCCTGACTCTGGATGTAGAAATCCAGGTTGTAGCACGGCCGAGCCGCAGCCTGGCTGAGCCACATGGGATCGATGTAATCCGGCCCTTTCTTGAAGGGTTGCACCCTGAGCCCACGGCTGCGCAACGCCGCACACAGGCCGATGCTGACCGTAGTCTTGCCCGAAGACTTGTGTGCAGCGGAGAGGAGCAGGCGGCTCATGGCTGCGCTTTAGATGGGGCCAGGTCAGTGGCCCGGCCCCTCTGTCTCATGGGGAGAGGAGGAAGGCAAACGCCGGTCGGCGCGGGAAGACGGAAGCATGCCTCCTCCAGTATGGATTACTTCGCGGCGTGGGGATCCACGTCCGCATCGGAGAGGCTCTCCGGCAGGAAGCGCAGCACTTTCACGCCGATGGTGACGATGGCCAGCGCCACGGCCACACCACCTATACCCAGGAGCACCTCGGGCAGTGACGGGCTGTAGGGGTGGACGACACCATCGAAGAAGGTGCTACGTTCTTCCCAGCCCGGGAAAATGTCCAAGGGCCAGGCTTGGCCGCCGATGATGGTCACGTACATTTGCGCGAGTCCTCCCAGCACCACCAGCAGGCAGGCGGTGACCAGCAGGCCACGCGAGGCACGCAGTTTCGGATTGAACAGGATCAGCATGGGCACCACGGAGCCTAGCAGGATCTGGCCGATCCAGAACATTTGCGTGTAGACGCCGCCTTCTACCAGGATGAACTTTTCAAAGCCGTGATATTTGGTGAAGTAGAGGTTGGTCATGTGGAACACGACCACGAAGTAGAGCGCGCCGGCGATGAACCAACCCAGCAGCTTGGCCAGGCGGTTGAGGAGGGCCTCACCCAGCGGCCGGCCGGTCCAGACATAGGAGGCGATCAGCACCAGCAGATACACTGCCATGCCGTAAGAGAACGACAGCACAATGAACATGGGTGCCAACAGGGCCGAGCTGTAGGACTCACGCGCCACCAGGAAGCCGAAGATGGAGCCGGTACCGGTGGTCAACACCAGGCGCCAGATGAAGGCCGCCATGCCCGCGTATTTGCCGTAGGCGCCGACCGTGCTGTCCATCATGGTCCACAAATAGAGCGCGACGAAGGTGAAGAAGCCCGTGTACAGGAACACGTTCCAAGCGAACACCGACTTGAAGTTATAGTAGGTGGCCGCCACGACCACGCGGTCTGGGCGCCCCAGATCCAGCATCAGCACCATCAGGCCGCCGGCGAGCAAGGCCACCGCCACCAGGCCGGATAGACGCGCCAGGGGCTTGTAGGCCGTCTTGCCAAACACCGAGGCGATCGAGGCCGCGTTGAGCGCGCCGGAGGCCGCCACGATGAGGAACACTGCGAACACATGGGGCATGCCCCAGACGATCTGGTTGGTCATGCCGGTGACGATGTGGCCGTGATGTTCCATGTACCAGGCTGCGCCCAGGCCAATCAGGACGAACAGGCCGATGAGACCGAGCAGTGCCCAGTAGCGCGGACTGCGGCCCTCGACCTCGCGGTAGGTGATATGCATGTTCAGAACCCTTGATAACGAACACCGAGATTGAGTTTCAAGTCGGCGCGTAACTCCATGGTGGCATACTGCGCGATGCGCTTGGCGATCTCGCTGTTGGGGTCATTCAGGTTGCCGAAGATGATGGCGCCGTGACCGGCCTTGGCGCAGGCTTCCACGCAAGCCGGCTGCTGGTCCCGATCCACCCGGTGCACACACATGGTGCAGGACTCCACGCAGCCTATACCGCGCGGGACGTCCGGGTTCTGGTCGGTTATGCGCTCGTGCACGAAGGAGCGCGCCTTGTAAGGGCAGGCCATCATGCAGTAGCGGCAGCCGATGCAGATGTGGCGATCCACCAGGACGATGCCATCGGCACGCTTGAAAGAGGCACCGGTGGGGCAGACATCCACGCAAGGCGGCTCGGCGCAATGCTGGCACATGACCGGCAGCGACTTGGTCTGTCCGCTGCGCATGTCTTTGAGCTCTACCTTGCGGATCCACTGGGAATCGGTTTCTCGAGTGCCGTGACCGAAGCCATTTTCCTCACCGCACGCCTTGACACAGGCGTCACAGCCTTCCCGGCACTGGTTAGTGTCGATCAGCATACCCCAACGCACCGCGTTGCTCACCGGCTGGTCCGCCGGCTTGCCATGGGCGATGTTGTAGAGGAGTACGCCGGGGGCGATGGCCACCCCGGCCATGGCCGCTGAAGCGGTCAGGAACTGGCGGCGATCCTGATCGATCGGGTTTGCGTTCTTCTCGTTCATTGCTTGCCTCCGGCAGTTGCCGCCATGCCGACCGCGAGGGCCGGTGCCGGTGCAGTGGCTTGCTGCTTGGGCTTGCTGGCGTGGCAATCCCAGCAGTCCAGCTTCACTGCTGCATAGCTGTGGCAGCTCTGGCAGAAGTTCTCATCGGTACCCAACACGCTGTTATTCTTGCTGCTGGCGTGACAGTTGATGCAGTTTTGCAGGCTGTGTTTTTCAGTCCGGATGCCCTTGTGGACGGTGTCGTCCCGCTGGTGCATCAGGAGCTTCATGTGATTGCGGCGCATGTAGGCCGTGTCTTCGACACAGCGCTCGCCCTTTTCGATGACGAGGGTGGGCTTGGGCGTCCGGCTCGACATCGTCGCGCCGTCACCACTGCCACCAGCGACGGCGCCCAAACTGAGGGCGAGCAGGGCAGCGAGGCCCGCTGCCCATTTCCACACCGAGCGCCGACCGAGTTTGGCGGGCCCGCGCATCATCACTCACCCATGCCCATCTTGATGTAGCCGGTGGGGCACACGTCGGCGCAGATGTGGCAACCGATGCACTTGGTGTAGTCGGTATCCACGTAACGCCCGGTGGTCGGGTTGTCCTTCTTGGGCACCTTGAACACGGCAGTCTGCGGGCAGTAGATCACGCAGTTGTCGCATTCGAAGCACAAACCGCAGGACATGCAGCGCTTCGCCTCTGCCACCGTCTCCTGTTCCGACAGGGGTAGCAGCCGTTCCTGGAAGTTGCCCAGGGCCTGCTCGGCGGTGAGGATGATCTCCTTGCGCTTGTTACGCGGCGTGTAGGGGAAATGCCCCAAAAACAGCTCGTTGGCGGGAATGATGTACTTCTGGGAGCGGTCCTCGAAGTTGTGCAGAATGCCCTTGTCGAAGGACGTGCCCTCGTAGTAGCCATGCACCTCACGGTATTCATGGCCGCTCTCGATCCACTTGCGCACCTCGTCAAAGTGGCGCACGTCCACCTTGGGCCGCTTCTCCAGCTCTTGCCCGCGCAGGTAGGCGTCCATGCCGTCCACGGCGATGGCGGCATGGCCGATGGCTGTCGTCAGCAGATGCGGACGCAGCACGTCGCCGCCCACGAACCATTTCTCCTTGCCCGGCACACGATAGAACTTGTCGGCGCTCATCAGGCCTTTGCCGTTATTGAGTTCCTCCAGACCGGTGAAGTCCACGGCTTGGCCGATGGCGGAGACGATGAGGTCGGCCGGAATGTCGGTCTCGGTGCCCGGTTTGATCTTGGTTTCACCGTTGACCATTTCGAACTCGGCCACACGCAGATGCGTGGCGCGGCCATCCGGCCCTTTGATCACTTCCACCGGTGTGACGCCGCCACGGATTTCGATGCCTTCCGCCAAGGCGTGCTCCACTTCAGCCTTGTTGGCATTCATCTTGTCGATGGTGGCGCGCGAGATCAGAATCACCTCGGCGCCCTCGCGTGCGGAGACCGCGGCCACGTCGTGGGCGACATGGCCCTGCAGCACGTACTCGGGCCGATCGCTTTCGTTGATCTTGGTGATGTTGCCGAGACGGCGCGCAACGGTCGCCACGTCGATGGAGGTATCGCCGCCGCCGATCACCACGACGCGCTTGCCCACATACTGCAGGCGGCCTTCGTTGAAGGCGCGCAGGAAAGCCATGGCGGTCACGCAGTTGGGCGCATCCGACCCGGGCACCGGCAGGGTGCGACCGGATTGGGCGCCCATGGCAAAGAAGATCGCGTCGTAGTCCTTGTCGAGCTGTTCCAGAGTGACGTCGCGGCCCACGCGGGTGTTCAGTCGCACCTCCACACCCAGATCGAGAATGCGCTGGATTTCGCCATCCAGCACTTCCCGCGGGGTGCGGAAGCCGGGGATGCCGTAGCGCATCATGCCGCCCAGTTCCGCGTGCTCATCGAAGATGGTGACGGCATGCCCCTTGCGGCGCAGCTGATAGGCCGCGGCCAGACCAGCAGGGCCGCCACCGACGATGGCCACTTTCTTGCCGGTGTCGGGGCCCGGTTCGCCGAAGCCGAGCTTGTGCTCCAGGGCCCAGTTGCCGATGAAGTGCTCCACGGAGTTGATGCCCACGTGATCTTCCACCATGTTACGGTTGCAGCCCTTCTCACAAGGCGCGGGGCAGACCCGACCCATCACCGCGGGGAAGGGGTTGGCGTCGGTGAGACGACGGAAGGCATACTCCTGCCAGCCCATGCCACCCGTGGGTTTTTCGATGCCGCGCACGATATTGAGCCAGCCCCGGATGTCCTCACCGGAGGGGCAGCTGCCCTGGCAGGGCGGCGTGGACAGGACGTATTCCGGGCACTTGTGCGATTCGTCACCTTGGAAAATCCATTCGCTCAAACGCCGGTCTTTGCGGCTCTGGCCTTCCTTGAAGCGGCGGAACGTCAAGCCTTCGGTCTTCGGTTGGTTCGGGGCTGCCATCTGACTTCTCCTTACGTCGTGATCGTCTGATTTCGTGCTTTATTCGTTGGAGCCCAGCTGGATCGCGGTGCTCACCAGCTGATGCACTCCACCCACCATGCTCATAGGGAAGCCGTAGTAGGGGAGAACCTTGGTGAACTGCGCCTTGCAGATGGCGCAGATGGTGGCCATGAAGTTGACCTTCCTGTCATCGACCACCTGCTTCAACGCCTGCATCCGCGGAAGGGCACCCTTGACGCGGACTTCCATCAGGTCGTCCGTGAGCAGGCCGCCACCTCCTCCGCAGCAGAAGGTGCCTTCGTAGATGGTTTCCGGCGCCATATCGTAGAAGTGGTTACAGGAGGCCTTGATGATTTCGCGGGGGATGATGAACTGCCCGCCGGGGATGTCGCCCATGCGCGAGGCCCGAGCGACGTTGCAGGAATCGTGGAAGGTCACGATGCGATGATCGTTGGCCGACTTGTCCAACTTGATGGCGCCTTTCTGGATCAAATCCCAAGTCACTTCGCAGATGTGGGAAGGCTGCTTGTAACGATGATCCAGCTGTTGCTGCAGCGCTTTACCGAAGGGGTCTTCAGCGCCGGCGCCGACACCGATCAGGGTGTTCCAGAAGCTGTAGGCGACGCGCCAGGCATGGCCACATTCGCCCACCACGATGCGTTTGACACCCAACTCCAGGGCCGCCTCGCGGATGCGCAAGGCGGCTTTGCGCATGTTTTCGTAGCTACCGATGAAGAGGCCGAAGTTGCCTGCTTCGGAAGCCGTGGAGGAAAGCGTCCAGCTGATGCCGGCGGCGTGGAATACCTTGGCATAGCCGATTAGGCTCTCCACATGGGGCTCGGAGAAGAAATCCGCTGAGGGCGTGACCAGCAGCACCTCGGCACCTTTCTGGTCGATGGGTAGGCGCACGGGCACGCCAGTGTCGGCGAGGATGTCCTCTTCGAGACCGGCCAGGGTGTCTTCCAGGGCAGGTCCTGGCAGACCCAGGTTGTTACCGATGCGATGCAGCTTGCCCAGGATCTCGTTGGAGTACTTCTGGCCACGTCCGACGGAGTCCATGATCTCCCGTGCGGCCATGGTGATCTCTGCGGTGTCGATGCCATAGGGGCAGTACACCGAGCAGCGACGGCATTCCGAGCACTGATAGAAGTAGCTATACCACTGGTCCAACACTTCCTCGGTGAGGTCGATCGCACCCACCAGCTTGGGGAAGTATTTGCCGGCAAAGGTGAAATAGCGGCGATACACCTTCCGCACGAGTTCTTGCCGCGCCACTGGCATGTTGTTGGGATCGGCGGTGCCCAGGTAGTAATGGCACTTGTCCGTGCAGGCACCGCAATGGACGCAGGCGTCGAGGAAGACCTGTAGGCCGCGGTATTTCTGGAGCAGCTCGCCCATGCGCTCAATGGCGCGTTCCTTCCAGTTGGGAAGGAGTTCGCCCGGGTAGCCGAGCTGTTCTTGGATCTTGTCTCCCGCAATGAAGGACTGGACGCCCTGCATCGCCCCCGGCTTGACGGAAGGAATCGGCAGGGTTGCGGTATCGTCTAGCAGTTTCGGTGTCTCGAAGGTCGGTCCGGCCACGTTGATCCCCTAAACCTGTCTCGTCATTTTTCCAGTTCGGTAGCCCAAGGCGCCAGGTGACGATGCTCGCGCGGATCATCCACCTGATTGCGGCTGGGGCTGAAGAACACGCCGGGCGCGTGCAGCAGTTTGCTGATCGGGAAGATGATCATCAGCGTGGCCACCAGGGCCAGATGGGCCATCAACAGCGGGTCTTCCGGCAGCGGATTGATCTCGAAACGCATGAGTCCCAGCATGAAGATCTTGAGACCGACGACGTCGGTGTGGGAGACGAAGGTCATGCCCATGCCAGTAAGACCGATGCCGATCAAGAGGAGCAAAATCAGATGGTCGGACAGGGTGGTGATGTAGCGAACACGGTCCACTAGAAAGCGGCGTGCCCACAGCCCGATCAGACCGGCCACCATGGCAAAGGAGGCGTACTTGCCGGCAGCTTGCACGAACTCGAAGGACACGATGTCCCACACGGGGTATTGGAAATAGCGCAGATGGCGGAACAGGACGACGGCTAAGCCCACATGGAACAGCCAGCCGAAAATCCAGATCCATTTGTTGGACTTGAACAGGCTCTCGAACAGGACGACTTCGCGTCCCATGCGCATGATCACACCGGCCTTGGTGGTGGGCGCCGGTGTGGTGGGAATCTTGAGGGGGGCAGGGGTCTTGGCGTACTGATAGATCTTACGCGCCAGGCCCAGCACCAGAATGGCGGTTGCCACGTAAAACAGGGCCGCAAAAAATACCGTCGTTGTTGTCATCACCAGCCTCGGAACCAAATCGCAGGTTCACGGCGAGCTGCGCAGGTTGCACCTGCGCAGCTACCGCGTCAACGCACCTTAGATGCAGCCGGTCGGCTTGGGCAGACCGGCGATCTTGCACGCCTGCTTGGCCGGACCATAGGGGAACAGCTCATACAGGTATTTGCTGTTGCCTTTCTCGGGCCCGAGCTTCTTGCCGATGGCCTTGGTCAGCACGCGGATGGCGGGAGCGATCTGATAGTCGTTGTAGTACTCACGCAGGAAGTTGATCACTTCCCAGTGGGCGTCGGTCAGCTCGACCTTTTCTTCCGCGGCCAGGTGCTTGGCCACTTCCTCGTTCCAGTCGGCCAGGTTGACCAGGTAACCTTCTTCGTCGGTTTCGTACACTTTGCCGTTGATTTCGAAGCTCATTTCGATCTCCTTACTTGAAAAATATGAAGCACTACAACCAGGACTGGTTGTTACGATGCTCCGCCACCAAATCCACAAAACCGCCGTAATCCACCAGCTTGATGCCGTCGATCACGCGATCTTGCATGCCACGCGCTTCCAGGTCGGGCCACAGGGCATAAACTTTGATCTTGCCCATGACCGCCTTGAGCGAATTCTCCGCGATGTTGCCCTTGGTGGCCGCATACACGCCGTCTTCGGTAAGCAGCAGCGCTGCCCCCTCCTCGTGCACGATCACCCGCAGGCAGTTCTCCAGCGTCCGGTTTTCGAACGGGGATTTGTTCACGATGTGCAGCATTCCGTTCCTCCCCTCAGAAGCTCAGCACGACGTCTTGCTCGGCCATCAGCTTGGCCATGCCGGCGGCGTCGAGCACTTGCACGTCCACCAGCAGATCGTCCACGGTCAGGCCCCGCTCTTCCAGCGATTCCTTCAACACGTAAAGCTTCTCGATGTCGTAGCCTTCCAGCGCCCGGTAGGTGGGGGAGAAGTTCTTGACGTCGATGGCCTTGGTGTGCTGGCCCTTGACGATCTGATACACGCCATCGTCAAGGAACACGAGGCTCACATCCTGATCGAAGGCGGCACTGATGAGCACCACTTCCAGCCCTTCCAGCGCGTAGATCGTGCCATAGGGAGCCTTGCGGTTGACGAACATGAACTTCTTGACGATGCCGGAGCCTTCGTCCTCGAAGTCGATACCACCCGTTGCTTCCGTCATGTCTTCCCCCATCAGTCGCCAAACACCACCAGACGATCGGCCTGGATACCGACCTCAACCAGCTGGCCGAGACCGGAGATACGAAAGCCTTCTGCCAGGTTCTCGTCCTTGATGCCGCGGCGCAGCGCGGCCGCCACGCACACCACCAGATCGATGTTGTGCTCCTTCGCGAGCTTTTGCCAGCGATTGACGATGTGACGATCGTCCTGCGGCGGCTCGGTCAGGCGGCTGGAGTTGTACACCCCGTCGTGATAGAAGAAGACGCGGGGGACCTCGTGGCCTTTCTCGATCGCAGCCTTGGCAAACTGATAGGCGGTATCGCTTGCCTGGTGCTGGTAAAGACCCTCGTTCACCAGAATGCCAAATTTCATCCAAAACCCCTGATATTTGTAGTGTTTTTTAATGGCATCACCCCCGCCCTCGGACGAGGGCCGGGGGATGCAACTACGATTAGAAGCGGATGTGCGCCGAAGCGTTGAACGTGACGCGGTGGCCCTTCCAATCATCAATGTGATACTTGGTGAAGGGCAGCCCGGTCTTCTCGAAGAAACGGGGCCAACCGATACGGTCGATCCAGTCACGCATACGCTCCCAGGGACGGGCATCCGCCTTGTACACCGAGAGGATCTTCTTCACCACGGCCGACACCTCCGGCCAGCGCGGGGCGTTGTTGGGCAGGCCCGCCGCCACCAGCTTGTGGAAGGTCGGACGGGAACGGGCGTTGGAGTTCTTGCCGCCCACCCAGATGGCGATCTTAGAGTGCTCCGGGTCGTTGATCTGCATCGGCGGGCAGGGGGGATAGCAAGCACCGCAGCAGATGCATTTCTTTTCGTCCACTTCCAGGGAGGGCTTGCCGTTCACCAGCGCCGGACGGATGGCGGCCACCGGGCAGCGCGCCACCACGGCCGGCCGCTCACACACGTTGGCCACCAGATCGTGATTGATCTTGGGCGGCTTGGTGTGTTGGACGATGACGGCAATGTCCGCCTGCCCGCCGCAGTTGATTTCGCAGCAGGAGGTGGAGAGCTTGACGCGATTGGGCATTTCGCACTTCACGAACTCATCGTAGAGCTCGTCCATCAAGGCCTTGACCACGCCGGAAGCGTCGGTGCCGGGGATGTCGCAGTGCAGCCAGCCCTGGGTATGGGCCACCATGGATACGGAGTTGGCGGTGCCACCGACCGGGAAGCCGGCCTCGGTGAGGGCTTTGATGAGGGGCTCCACCTTCTTCTCGTCCGCCACCATGTATTCGATGTTGGAACGGGCGGTGAAGCGCACATAGCCGTCACCATACTTGTCGGCGATCTCGGCCAGCTTGCGGATGGTATAGGTATCCATCTGGCGCTGGGTACCGGCCTTCACGGTCCAGATCTCGTCGCCACTTTCGGCACGGTGGTAGAGCACGCCGGGGCGAGGATGGGAATGGAATACCCACTTCCCATAGTTCTTGACCATCACCGGGTGCATGTACGGTTTGGGATCCGGCGCCCCGGATTCGATCGGTTGGCGAAGTTCTGCCATAAGGTTTCCTCTCTTGTTTATGCCTGGGGTTGCAGGCCCACCCTCCCGGGTGGGCGCTCATACCGTTAAGCTCAGCCCGCCTTGGCGGCAGCCTTGCGCTCGTTCCACTTGGCGACTTCTTCGTCCCAGCCGTCGGTCCGCACGTAGGGGTTGGAACGCGGCTCGAGGATCATGTGCGGATCCACGTCGAGGCCGATGCCCTCGAGGAAGTTCACCAGACCAATACGATCGATCATCTCGCCGGTACGCTCGTGCTCCAGCGCGTTCTCGGCGAAGAAGTCGAGGATGTTGCGGGCCAGCTCGTTCAGCTTCTCGAAATCCTCGTCGGATTCGAGCTTCATGAACGGGATGATCACGGTGCCCATGGTGGCACCGATCTTCAGCACGCCCTTGCCGCCCACCAGGATGGTCACGCCCTTGTCCTTGCCGGGCAGCAGACCGCCCGGGATCACGTTCAGGCAGTGCATGCAGCGCACGCAGTTGTGGTTGTCGATTTCCATGCAATCCTGGGCATCGACCGCGGCGACGGAGTAACCATCCCCCTTGGCGACCTGATCCTTCGGCACCAGCCGGATGGCTTTGGTCGGGCACATGTTGATGACCTGGTTGACGAGCTCAGTCTTGCCATGCTTGGCCACCCACTCCTGCACCAGGCCTTCGTTCACCTGGATGTTGTCGCGCCAGGTGCCGATGGTGGCCATGTCGGAACGTTGGATGGCGTTCACGCAGTCGTTGGGGCAGCCGGAGAACTTGAACTTGAACTTGTAGGGCAGGGCCGGACGGTGCATGTCGTCCAGGTTGTTGTTGATGACGGTACGCAGGGCGCGTGCCTCGTCATAGCAGGACATTTCACAGCGGGCAGCACCCACGCAGGACATGGAGGTGCGCAGCGCCGGACCGGCACCGCCCAAATCGAAGCCATGCTCGTTGAGCTCGTCGAAGGCCGCCTGCACGTTCTCGGTCTTGATGCCCTGGAACATGATGTCGCCGGACTGGCCGTGGAAGGCGATCAGGCCGGAACCATACTTGTCCCACACGTCACACATCCAGCGCAGCAGATCGGAAGTGTAGTGCATGCCCGCGGGCGGCTGCACGCGCAGGGTGTGGAACTCGGCGGCATCCGGGAAGAGGGGCTGGTCGTTTTCGTCTTTGAGCTCGGTGAAGCGCGGAATCACGCCGCCGCCGTAGCCAAACACGCCGACGGTACCGCCTTTCCAGTAGCCTTTCCGGGTGCGATAGGAGGTTTCCAGCTGACCCAGCAGGTCAACCATCATGTCCTTTTCCTTCGCGAGGCGCTTGAGGCCCGTCACGAAGCTGGGCCAGGGGCCACTTTCCAGTTGGTCGAGCAAAGGCGTTTCGATCATTTGTTTTGCCATGGCGTTTTCTCCACTTCTCAAGCGTTGAACTGACAACCCAAGGATACTGCGCGACTCGCCCAAACCGGCCAAGCTGGCGCCGCTTTGCTTGGGAACCCGGCGGGCCCGAAGGCCGGACCCGCGCTTCGTGGCGAAAATCTTATGCCCCGCGATTTTAGGTCGCTACTATTCTGAATAGTTAGCCCGGACCTACCCAAAAGGGGTATACGGGCTTCCCCCGATTGGTTAAAAGCGGGCCAAAGGCCGCCGGCTACCTTGATTCGACGCAAGGGAGCCATTACCTTATCGCGAAAGCCGAAACTCTAGCATAGGTTGTGGATTTTGCAATCGGATCAGATCACTAGCCTGGCCAAATTCACCTGCCAGCCGTTTCGTCAGGAAGTGGAGGTGCAGCAGGTGGAGCACGCGGCCGGCTATGTGAGTTTGCGGCTGCGCATCCGCGAAGGGAAACGTTTTACCGTGTTCGACATCGACGCGCCCACCGCGGCCTACTGGGGCCAGATCCTTACCGATTGGGCGCGCGGCCAAGGAGAGACAAAATAGGCTGGTTGGCAGATGAGGGCTTTGTCGCGCCTGTGGTGGACGAGGCCGCGGTCACCGACGTTCAGTTCGAGCTGAAAGGGCGGGGTTTGCCCCAGGACCATGGGTTGCTGCTCTATCGGGCGTTGCGGGAGCTCGCGCCCTGGATCGCGCAAGAGGACCTCTTGGCCATCCACCCGATTCAGGGTGCGGACGTGGGCGGCGGGCGGCTCATGCTCAACCGCCGGGCCAAGCTCGTCATCCGGGTGCCGCGCGAGCGGGTAGAAGACATCCTGCAACTAAGTGGGCGCAGTTTCGAACTTGCCGGCGAACGGTTCCAGATCGGCGCGGGGAAGGTGCGACCCCTGACCTTACATACGCCGCTTTATGCCCACTTGGTCACCACGGGCAGCGCCGACGAAAAAGCCTTCGCCGACGATATCATCCGCTTACTGGATGAGCTCAAAGTCGATACCCGTTTCATCTTGGGGCGACGTCAGGCCCTGACCACGGAGCGCGGGACGGAATATGGCTATAGTGTCATGCTGCACGGCCTGCCCATCGAGCATGCCATCATGATCCAGCAGCGGGGGCTGGGCACCAATCGCAAGCTGGGCTGCGGGATTTTCATCCCGCACAAGTCCATCACGCCCGTTTCCTGAGCGCCCCCGCGAACAATTGGGAAACGCGCCGGAGTAGCCGGTGCATTGATAAACCTGTGTCAGAAGGAGCTGATCTATGGGTTATGTGATCGACGGTGTCGAGTACGAATACGATGACGAGAAATTCCTGCTCGAGCCGATCATGACGGAGGAAGCCGCCAAGGTGATCGCCGCTGCGGAGGGCATTGAGCTCACGGACGAGCATTGGATGGTCATTGAGCATCTGCGCAATGAATATCGGGAAAAGGGGCATACGCCCAATTTCCGTAACCTGGTCAAGGAAATGGACGAGCTCAAGCCCGGCATTGACTGGAAGAAGCGGCTGTATGATCTGTTCCCCATGCAGCCGGCGCGTCAGGCGGTGCGTATCGCCGGTCTGCCCAAGCCCTTCGGTAAGGGCGGCTACTGAGCGCGCGTGGCGCGGCGAAAGGCCGGCGCGAGCCGGCTTTTTTCTTGGAACAGGGCATGACCTACAACACATTGATCAGCACCGAGGCCTTGGCGGCTCACTTGCACGATCCCGCCTGGGTGATCGTGGATTGCCGCTTCACCCTGAGCGACACGGAGGCGGGACGACGGGCCTACGCGGCCAGCCACTTGCCGGGGGCGCGTTACGCCCACTTGGACGAAGACCTGTCGGGACCGAGAAATGGCCGCAATGGTCGCCATCCCCTGCCGGAGCCGGGCGTCTTCGCCCAGACCCTCGGACGTTGGGGCATCGACCGCACCAAACAGGTGGTGGTTTATGACGACAGCTTCGGTTCCATGGCGGTGCGGCTTTGGTGGATGCTGCGCTGGATGGGGCATGACGCGGTGGCCCTGCTCGACGGTGGCTTCCCTAAATGGCAGAGGGAGGGACGGCCTGTCACCAGTGAGCGACCCGAGGTGACCCCGGCGGTGTTCGTGCCCAACCTGCGCGAGTCGCTGCGGGTGGACACCCAGGTCGTGCTGGAAGCCAGCCGCACGGGTGATCGCCTGATCCTGGATGCCCGGCCAGAGATGCGTTTCACCGGGGAGATGGAACCCATCGACCCGGTGGCGGGTCACGTACCGGGTGCAATCAATGTGCCTTTCGACGACAACTTGGATCTGGGGGGCACCTTTCTTCTTCCCGAGGAATTGCGGGCCCACTACGAAAGCCTGCTGGCGGGGCGCCGCCCGGATCAGGTGATTCTGATGTGCGGCTCGGGCGTGACGGCCTGCCACGATCTGCTGGCCATGGAGGTGGCGGGACTTAAGGGCGCGAAGCTTTATCCCGGGTCCTGGAGCGAATGGATCGCCGATCCCGCCCGGCCCGTGGCCACCGGAGAATGAGATGGCGATACGCATCAAGACCACTTGGTTCAAGAAGGACGCCGGCCGTGCCAACGACGAGACGGCAAGCGTGCTCGCCCTCAACATGTGGAAGCAGGCGTCCAAGGCCGTGGACGACATATCCAAGGCCGACTACGACATCGTCCATCTGGGACGCGGCTTCGGCATCATTGCTGAAATGTGCGCCTTCATGCTGCACATCGCCGACCGCATGCTCTACGGGCGCGTGGACGAGGAAAGACGGGCGGGACTGATCGCTGCGGCTGGTGCCAGGCTGGCGGACTATGTGGACCAGAACATTCGGGATCTGGCACCGGATGAGGAACATAGCCGTGATTACGCGGCGGAGTTCCTGGATTTCCTCAACCGACGCGGGGCGGATTACGCCACCTTCGATTTTCCCGCGGACGAACCCAATTTCGCGGTCAAGCGCTATCTCGCGAACATGATCCGCGAGCGGATGGAGGCGCAGGACCAGATCTGGATCATCGATCAGGTAATCGAGTTCCAGGCGCCGGAGGCGATCGAAACCGTGAAAAAACTGATCAATGGCTTCTTCCCCAAGGCGGCGTGATGGCAGGGCCCTTCGACCTCGGTGACGAGACGGCCTACCGCGCCTGGCGCGATGCCAAGCTCGCGGCCTATCCCCGTTCCGTGGACGAGCTGGTGGTGACGGTCGGTGATCCGCGCCAGCTCACAGCGGCGGAGCACGCGGCCATCCTCGACCGCTGCCGGCGCGCCAACATGGCGATCTATGTGAGTGGCCATCTGGAAGCCGACAAGGCCCTGCCGCGCCGGCTGGGGCAGCAATTCGGGCTTGCGCGCCTGGACCGCAACCTGCTTGCCGATGAGGATGCCATTAGCACCCTGACCGTGGCGGAGGAACAGGACGGCATGCGGGGCGAGTACATTCCCTACACTAACCGCCCCATCCGCTGGCATACCGATGGCTATTACAACCCGCCCGAAAATCGCATCTGCGGCATGATTCTGCATTGCGTGCAGGCTGCTGAGCGCGGCGGCGAGAACCGGCTGCTCGACCACGAGGTCGTGTATATCCTGTTGCGCGACCGCGACCCGGAGTACGTGCGCGTGCTGAGCGAGCCCGACGTGATGACCATTCCCGCCCGCATGGACGAAAGTGGCGTGGCGCGCCCGGCCCAGACCGGCCCGGTGTTTTCCGTACTGCCGGACAGCGGCGCGCTACACATGCGTTATACCGCCCGCACGCGTAGCATCCAGTGGCGCGAAGGCGCCGCCGTGCGTGCCGCCGTGGCGGCCCTAGAGTCCATCCTCGCGGAAGATTCCCCCTTCGTGCTGACGGCGCGCCTCGAACCCGGCATGGGGCTCATTTGCAACAACGTGCTGCACGACCGCTCCGGCTTCGACGACAGCCCTGCCCGGCGGCGGGTGATCTATCGCGGCCGCTATCTGGACCGCATTCGCGGCACGGAAATGCAGCCTCAGGCGTAGCCATGGGCGCGCCCGGGGGCGGGCGGTTGATTTCCGCCCGCCGATGCGGGATGATGCGCGCCCAGTCTTATCATGGCGGGCCTCCCCGCATTGCAAGGCGGTGAACCTGGTCAGGTCCGGAAGGAAGCAGCCATAGCCGCTCACTGCAAGTGCCGGGGATAAGGCTCGCCACCCCCATTCCCGCGTTGCCGCGCCCCCGGTGGGCGCGGCGCTCGACCCCGCGCATGATCTGGGCCCGAGCAAGATCTGGGGTAGAATCTCCTTATGCCTTATCAAGTCCTCGCGCGCAAGTGGCGCCCCAAGAGCTTCGCCGAAATGGTGGGCCAGGAGCATGTGGTGCGCGCCTTGTCCAATGCGTTGGACCAGCAACGCCTACATCACGCCTATCTGTTCACCGGCACGCGCGGGGTGGGCAAGACCACCCTGGGGCGCATCCTGGCCAAATGCCTCAACTGCGAGACCGGCATTACCTCCAAGCCCTGCGGCGTGTGCGCCGCCTGCACCGAGATCGACCGCGGCCGCTTCGTGGACATGATCGAACTCGATGCCGCCTCCAACACCGGCATCGACAACATGCGCGAGGTGCTGGACAACGCCCAATACGCTCCCACCGTGGGCCGGTTCAAGGTGTACCTCATCGACGAGGTGCACATGCTGTCCAAGGCGGCGTTCAATTCCATGCTGAAGACACTGGAGGAACCGCCGGAGCACGTGAAGTTCATCCTTGCCACCACCGATCCCCAGAAGATTCCGGTGACCGTGCTGTCGCGCTGCCTGCAGTTTAACCTCAAGCAAATGTCCCAGTCGGCCATCGTTGGCCATCTGGAGCGGGTGCTCTGCGAGGAGGGGATCGCCTTCGAAGCGCCTGCCTTGCGGCTTTTGGCGCGTGCCGCCCAAGGGTCTATGCGGGATGCCTTGAGTCTCACCGACCAGGCCATCGCCCACGGCAGCGGACGGGTGCTGGAGGCCGAGGTGCGCGCCATGCTGGGAGTGGTGGATCAGGGCTACCTGTTCGATCTGCTGGACGCCCTGTTGCGGCGCGAAGGCGCGGCGCTGATTGGGGTGGCGGACCGCATGGCCGAGCGCAGCCTGTCCTTCGACGGCGCCCTTCAGGATCTGGGCGTGTTGCTGCACCAGGTGGCCTTGGCCCAAACCACGCCGGAAGCGCTGGCCGACGATCTGCCAGAGCGGGAACGGATCCTGGGGCTCGCGCAGACCTTATCCCCGGAGGAAGTGCAACTCCATTACCAGATCGTGCTGCTCGGGCGGCGCGACTTGCACCTGGCGCCCGACGAATACGCGGGTTTCACCATGACCTTGCTGCGCATGCTGGCCTTTCGGCCCGAGTCGCCCGGCGATCTGGCGCAGGCGCCTGCCGCTAGGGCGGCTGGTGTGCCGGCTCAAAAAAAAACTGAAATGCCCGCGTCTGCGGCGCACACCCCTCACGCCGTGGCGAACCCGGCGCGCCCTGCCGCCGTGGCCGCCACACCCCCTGCCAAGGCTCGAGCCTTCGATGGCGACTGGATCGCTCTGGTGGAGCGGCTGCGTCTGTCGGGCATGGCGCGCATGCTGGCGGAGCACTGCGTGCTCGAATCCTTCGAACAGGGCGTGTTGCGACTGGTGGTGCCTTCCGAGCACCGGCACCTGAGCGAAAAGCCTTATCAGGATAAGCTCTGTGGCGCGCTTACGGCGCATTTCGGCGAGCCGGTGAAGCTCGTCATCACGGTTGGCGCGCCAAGCGGCATCACCCCCGCCCAGCAACAGCAAGGCGAGCGCGCTGCACGTCAGGCGCGGGCAGTGGAAGCCATCGAGCAGGATCCCTTCGTGCGGGAGCTGGTGGAGCAGTTCGATGCCCGGGTGATCGAATCCAGCATCAAACCGATTCAGTAATAGGAGAAAGCGATGATCAAGGGTGGCTTGGGCAACCTGATGAAACAGGCCCAGATGATGCAGGAAAACATGAAAAAGATGCAGGAGCAGCTGGCAGCCATGGAGGTGGAGGGCCAGGCCGGCGCGGGCATGGTGAAGGTGGTGATGACCGGACGTCATGACGTGAAGCGCGTCAGCATCGATCCCAGCTTGCTCACGGATGACAAGGAAATGCTGGAGGATCTGATCGCCGCCGCAGTGAACGACGCGGTACGCAAGATCGAGGCCACCAGTCAGGAAAAACTCGGCGCCCTCACCGCGAGCCTGGGTCTGCCGCCGGGATTCAAGATGCCGTTCTGAGCCTGCTCGGTGCCCCTGGCGAGCCGGGTTCGTGTTCGTGAATCGTGCGGGTCGATCGAATTGAATAACCCTTCCACCCTCGACGCACTCATCGAGGCCTTGCGCTGCTTGCCCGGGGTTGGTCCGAAGTCGGCCCAACGCATGGCCTATCATTTGTTGCAGTATGATCGGGAAGGGGCGGCGCGCTTGTCCACAGCCCTGGCCACCGCCTTGGCTCAAGTGCGCCACTGTCGGCTGTGCAACAGTTTCACCGAAGACGAAGTCTGTCGCCTGTGTCGCTCGGGTACCCGTGACGCGAGTACCCTGTGTGTGGTGGAGATGCCAGCGGATCTCATGATGATGGAGCAGACCCAGATCTACCGCGGCATGTATTTCGTCCTGATGGGCCGGCTGTCACCCCTGGACGGCGTGGGTCCGCGGGAGCTGCACCTGGAGCGCCTGCTCAAGCGTGTGGAAGACGGCCAGGTACGCGAGGTGCTGCTCGCCACCAATTTCACGGCGGAAGGGGAAGCCACCGCCCATTACATCGGCGAGCTGCTCAAGGGGCGTGGCTTGAGAGTGACCCGGATCGCGCGCGGCGTGCCCGTAGGCGGCGAGCTGGAATACACGGACGCTGGGACCCTGGCCCAGGCTATCCTGGAGCGGCGGGAGCTTTCCTGACGGGAGGCGGCATGCAAAGCATCCTGATCGTCAACCCCAAGGGTGGCAGCGGCAAGACGACCCTGGCCACCAATCTTGCGGGTTTCTTTGCCTGGCGCGGCGACCGTGTGATCCTCGGTGACATGGACCGTCAGCAGTCCAGCCTGCACTGGCTGTCTATCCGTTCTCCTCATTTGCCGCGTATCGAGGCCTGGGATGCCCGCGATGGGGACCTCACTAAAGCCCCGGCAACGGATTTCCTGATCCTCGATGCACCGGCTGGTATTCATGGCAAGACACTGGCCAATGCCCTGAAGGCGGCGGACAAGGTGCTGGTGCCGGTACCGCCTTCCTTGTTCGATATCTGGGCGGTGGCGGACTTCTTCCAGGACCTAAAGGAACACAAGGCCGTGCGCAAACACGCGGTGCACATCGGCGTGGTGGGAATGCGCGTGGATCCCCGCACGCGCGCGGCTGCTACGCTGCAGCATTTCTTCGAGAAATACGAGTTGCCGGTGATCGGTTGGCTACGCGACACCCAGGTGTATGTGCAAGCGGCTGCGCTGGGGGAAACCTTGTTCGACCTGCCGCGCGCCCAGAGCGAGCGCGAGCTCGAGCAGTGGCTGCCGTTGGTGGATTGGGTGCGCCGCTGATCAGGCGGCGGCCTGCTTCAGCGTTTCGATCACATTGTCCACGGCGCGATCCATGAGCGGCACATCCTCCAGCAAGCGGGCGGTGCCGATGCGGAACGCGGCTTCCAACTTTTCCCGCGGCATCGTGGCGCCGCGCTTGCCTTGACGGTCGCAGAAGAGATAGGCGCCGCGCAGCGGGCTGATCCACTTCAGCCTGGCCTGGAGGGGTTCCATCCCGGTGTGGCGGAATTCCACCCACATGCCGGGTTTAAGCGCGGCCACTGCTTCGCGTGCTATCTCCGCATCGATCTCCGGCGCCGTCGTCGTTTCCGCGCCATCGGCCCCAGAGGCGGTAGGGGCGAATGCCTCCTCCTCGGCCCAGCCCACGCCGCTGATGGTGATTTCCTCCACTTCCACCTGCCCCTCGTCGTCGGCCGGCGTGAGGATTTCCAGCTTGACAGGCGTGGCCTGGGGTTTGGGGAATTTGAGCACCACTGCCGTTTCCCGCGGCGCGGGCGCCGGCGTGGCGCTCTCCTGTGCGAAGCCAGCGGAAACGGCGCTGGCGTGGCACTTCACCAGCTGGCTCAGGAAGCGGTCGCGTACTTCCTCGCATGTTCCCGCGGCTTCCATGCCGTTCTTCAAGCGCTTGAGCAGCGAAGGTAGGATCTTGATGAGGTGCTCCCGATCCTCGCGGGTGGGTTTGGGTCGGGTGCTCCACACCAGCTCGTCCATGGTGGCGAGCGCCTCCTGCCACGCGGGGCCATCGCCACCTGCTTCGATGCGCGCGCGACAGAGCACCTCCATCCAGGTTTCGCACAGGAAGGCGCGCACGGCTTCCGGCAGTTCGCTTTCACGGGCGCGACGCTCGATGGCCGCCTGCGCCGCTTCGCGGGCTTCTTCTGCCGCCAATTCCCGCTGCTCCCGCGCCACGATCAGGGGCGTGGCGGCGGCCACCAGGGCCTCGGCCTGCCGTTCCTGTTCTTCCAGGAAGCTCTGGAACTCGGCGAGCGCGTTCTCGAACACTGCGAGATCGTCCTCGAACTGGTCGAGGATGGTCTGCACCAGGCGCTCGATCTGGCGATAGAGCGGATCATCATGGTCAAAGGTGCCCTGCCAGCCGATGGACGCCTCGCCGATGAGATTGAGCAGACGTCGGGTGGGATGGGTTTTGCGCGAGAAGAAGGCCGGATCGATCATCGCTGCCTTGAGCACAGGAATCTGAAGGCGGCCGATCAGGGCCTTCACTGCGTCGGGTACCCGCGCGTCGTCGAAGATGTAGTCGAATATCATGGCCACCACTTCGATGGTCATGGCGGAGGCCGGCCCGAGACTATCCACTGGCAGCGCCTCACGGATTTCGCGCAGCACGGCCACCGGCGCACCGGCAGCGGCTTGCGCCAACACCGGGATGCGCTCCGCGCCTTGTCCATGCTGTAGTTCGGTGAGCTGGGTGAGGATTACCGGAGAGCAGGCGGCGGGTGCCGGTGTGGCTGCTACCTCGCTAGCGCTTTTGCTTGCCCCGCCCGCGGCGATGTCGGCCGGCCCGTGCGCCAGGGTCGCGCTGGGGAGCATCCCGCCTGGAATCAAGCCGGCGGCAACCGCGCCCAGCCCGGCGGGCATCCCCCCAGCCTGGGGCAGAGCGCCCCGCTGCGCGGCGCGCGCAAACCATTGCTGCATGGCGGCAAACACATCACCATCGGCTTGCGCGGCCTGCACCGCCTCCACCGCGGCCTGGGCGGCAAGGGCGGCGATTTCCGCCGTGTGGGTGTGGCCACGGCGGATTTCGCGGCGGATGCGCGGCAGCACGCCTTTCTCGATCAGGTATTGATTGATCTCATGATAGGTCGAGGCTACCGCGTCCTGCATGTGCTTGTCCCACATGGTGACCAAAAGCAGCCGGATCTTGAGGGGGGCCTCCGTGTCGCGGCAGGCCGCCATGTAGGCTTCGGCCAGCACCGCGGGATCGAAGGGGTGCTTCACCCGCTGGAATTCCGGATCGTGCAGCAATAGGCCTACCCGTTTTTCCAAGGCGGCGAGCTCTTCCGTGCAGGTATGTTTGATCTTCGCCGCTATCTCCTGGCTGGCGATGGACTCTTCCAGATCGTCCGGATCCACGAGGGTGAACTGATCGCTCTCCAGCGGCTGCACCTGCCCTGTCTTGCGCTTGTGCGGCAAGAGGGCAGCCTGCATGCCCCCTTGCAAATGCTCGCGGAAGCGCTTTTCGATTTCCTCGGCACGCATGCGCACTAGGCTCATGGCCTCCAGATGGAGCTGCTCCATGGCGCGCTCGGTGGATTTCTGGGCGAGCTGGAAGAATTCCTCCTCTGCCTTTTCGAGCATCGCCTTGAGGGCGCCTGAGAGGGTGCCCAAGGCAATCTGCATGCCGCGATCCAGCAGACGACGTTCTGCCGCGGTAGGCTCGTTGCGGCAGGTTTCCAGGGCGTTCAGGCGTGCATTAGGGTCGGCACCTTCCATGTTGCTTCTCCGGGTCCTAGGTGACATAAACACTCTGCCAAGGAGAGCACCGGGGGAGAGCACCGGAGGAGACGCCCGGCACCAGCCGGTCGGCGCGACACCCAGCAAGCCCGCTGCCATGGGAGCTAAGTTCCGTTAGGCCGGTGCTTTTGCGTCGCCGCCTTTCGGCGGCTTTGCCCTTGGTAGATGTCCGTTCTCGGGTACGGCGTGTTTGCGCCGTGACCCGTCGCTTACATCGGTCACGGGGCGCGGAACTTTAGGCCGGTCGCAAGTGACGGTTTCGTTAAGGGGAGGCTTAACAGCCCGTTGAAAAAGTGTTCTTCGAACGCAGCAGCGACACTGATTTCGAAGAAACGAGCCGCCCAGACGCGGGTGGGCAGCGATTGCGACGTGCATTTCGGCCTGTTTGCAAGCCGTTTTGCCCATTTCGGGCGCACGGATCCCACGGTTCACGCATGATGCGCGTCCCACCAGCCGCCGATGGAGCCCATGCGCACCAGGTTGTAGGTGGCAAAGCAAAGCAGCGCCTGGCCCGTGAGCCTGGCCTGGCCGATCAGCTTGGTCTTGGCCAGGCCGCCCACGGTCTTGATCCAGCCAAAGGCTTCCTTGATGCGCTTGCGCACCTTCAGACTGGTCTTGTCGCCCTCGTGGCGCTTGATGCGGCCATCCACCGCCGAGTGCTTGTCCTTGGCCGCCACGTGCGGCGTGATCCTGAGCCTTCTGCAGCCTGTGATGAAGTCCTTGGTGTCGTCGCCCTTATCGGCCCCGACCGTGGCGCGCTTGTTCTTGTTGCCCCGGCGCGCGAGCATCGCCAGCGCCGCTTCGCGCTCTGCGGTGCCGCTGGCATGGGTGATCTCGACATCCACGATCAGCCCGTTGCGGTTTTCCATGAGGATGTGCCCCATGTGGCACAGGCGGGACTTGTCCCCTGGGGCTTTCTTGAACAGCCGGGCATCGGCGAAGGTGGAGTGATCCCAGACCTTGTCCTCGATGTTCAGGCCGACGAACCAGCGGTAGAGCAGGTTGTAGTCGATCGCCTCGACCAGCAGCCGCTCGCTGCGGATGGAAAACAGAATCTGCAGCAGCAGGGCCTTCAACAGCATCTCCGGCGGCACCGAGGGGCGGCCACGGCGGGCGTAGACCGCTTCGAATTCATTGTCCATGCTCGCCAGCAGCGCATCGACTACGGCGCGCAGCTTGCGTAGCGGGTGGGCCTGCGGCACTTGCTGTTCAAGGCTGATGTAGCTGAACATCGCCCCCTGGAAGTTTTGGTTGCCTCTCATCGTGCTCGTCTCGGTTGTTCTCGGGTGGCTTCCAATCGTAATGGCCGACGCAGGCGCCGGCGGGGGATTTTTCAACGGCTTGTTAGGTCGTGAGCCGTCGGTAAATGTCGGCGACCTTTAAAGGAAGTTTTCGTACGTCGTCGATAATGGCGTAGTGCGCGGCGCCGTACATGTGGGGCAGGTAGTCGCGCGCTTCTTGGTCGATGGTGATGCAGAAGGAATGAATACCAGCCCGCTTGGCCTCGATTAGCGCCTGACGCGTGTCCTCGATACCATACTGGCCGCGATAGACATCGAAATAGTCGTCAGGTTTGCCATCCGAGAGGGTAATGAGCAGTTTGGTTCGGGCTTCCACGCGGCTAAGCAAACGGGTGAGGTGTCGAATGGCGAAGCCCATACGGGTGTAGTCTTGGGGACGGATGCCGCTAATGCGCGCCTTGACGAGTTCGCCGTAAGGCTCGTCGATTTCCTTGATGCGGTAGAGTTCGCAGCGCTTGCGGGTCTGACCGGAGAAGCCATAGATACCATAGCGGTCCCCCAGTGTCTCCAGCGCCTCGCACAGGAGAAGCAGCGTCTCGCGCTCGGCATCGTTGATCCAGCCGCGAGTCGAGCCGCTCATGTCCACCATGAACATGACGGCAATGTTGCGCTCGGCGCGGTGCATGCGGGTGAACAGCCGATCGGACATCTCGCGGCCATCGCGCGCATCCGCGAGGGCTTCCACTAGGGCGTCGATGTCCACCTCGTCGCCATAGGGTTGCCGCTTATACAGTTTGTTCTCGTCACGCATGGCCTCGAAGCTGCGACGCAGGTGTTTGACCACGCCGCTGTAGCGTGCGAGCGTCTCGCGCGCGAAGTCGTCGTACACCGGTGTGACGTCTTTCTCGCGCATTACGCACCAATTCTTACGGTAATGCTGTCGACCAAAATCCCATTCGTCGTAAAGCGTCGCGCCGATTTCGTGATAGGCACCCTGCCAGACGTCGTTTGGATCCGGGGTCTGCTCCTGGTATAGGCTGGGATCGTATTCGCCTGGGCCGGCTGGCGTGAGGTATTCATCCGGGATGTGGCCGAGATCGAGCTGGATCGAAGTGAGCAGAGCCTTTACGTCTTCCGGAGCAGGCAGGGGTACGCCATCCAGCATGAGTTCCATTTCCACCGCGCCGGAAGCGGCGTCCTCTTCCTGCTTGAGTTGGAAGTGGGGCACTGGTATTTGGGTGGGGGCGTCCTTGGCAGGGAGGGGATGACCGTGTTCTTCCGCGAGCTGCGCCAGTTTCACGCGCAGTAGCGCCTTTTCCCGTTGGATGCGGGCAGCCATGCACTGGGCCACGGCCTCGGGCCGGATCTCGCCCTGGTAGCAGAAACGGGGCGGGTCTGGTTCCTCCATGGCCAGCGGGAGTAGGCGCAGGCTGTCCTCGACGCTTGCGTGTGGATCGGCGAGCGTATTTGCGTAAATCTGCCAAGTAGGCGAGAGGCGGTCCTCGTTCAGCAAGGCCTTGAGGTACTGCATGTCGCGGTACAGCCCCGGCAGCTCGCGGCGAATGCAGGCTTCGAGGCGCAGGGTTTCCAGTGCCGTGAATACGCGTAGCGCCTGTTCGCGACGCGGGTGCGCTGAAAGGGCGTTTTGCAGATCGAAGTGGAACGTGCCAAAGCGCGTTTGAGCCCAGAGCACGGTGACGGTGGCCTTGGCGAGGCGGAAGTTGTCTTCCAAGGTTTCCAGTTCCGCAATGACAGTGGGCAGAAACAGGGTTTCGCTGTCGGTGTAAGCCACATCGCCTTGGGCCAGATTCAGTCGGCGACCGGAGAGGCCACGCACAAAGTTGAAAAGAATGCCATCGATGTCTTCGAACAGGGCGCCGGCGACCCGCGCATGACGTTGGGCGGCGAAGCCATCCACGCCCTCGATCACCAATAGCGCGGCGCGTAGGCCGCTCTTGTCGTAGCTGTCCATGGCGTGCAGCGCCCAGGCTTCGATCATGCGCCAATCCATGCGTCCCAGCAGGGCGGGAGCACGCCGCGCGAACTGGTAGGCAATCTCGATGTTGGTGGTGGCGATGCGACGGATCCAGTCGAGCAGGAAATTCTGTTCACCCCGCGGCCGCCGGGCGATGTCGGCGGCGAGCTCTTCCACCCGGTAAAACGTGAATTCCACGTCCAGCCATTTCTCGAGGGACGGGAGAATGTCAGCGATGTCGAGACTCGCTTGAACCGACATGGCGCTCACCACAGCTGTGTCACGCCAGGAAGGAAGTCATGTTGGAGCGGCGGCATGGCTGCTTGTCTCGGCCCTCGGTCCGCACGAGGCAAAACTCAGAACAAGGATGAGGAAAGTTCCTGCACGGCGGCCAGCATTTCTGCGTCGTCGGTGATCGCCTCGGCGATGGCCGTCCGGCACGCGGTGATTGGCGCGATGCCGGCGGCAATCAGTTTGCCGGCATGGACCAGTAGGCGGGTGCTGGCTCCTTCTTCGAGCCCACTGCCTTTGAGGTTGCGGGTCATGTGGGCGAATTTCACCAGCTTTTCCGCGGTGGCGGCATCCACACCGGCTTCCGTGACCACGATCTTGCGCTCCAGCTCCGGCGAGGGATAGCTGAATTCCAGCGCCACGAAGCGCTGGCGCGTGCTCTGCTTGAGGTCCTTGAGTACGCTCTGATAGCCAGGGTTGTAGGAGACGGCGAGGCAGAAGCGATCGTCGGCTTCCACCAGGAGACCGAGCTTTTCCATAGGCAAGGTGCGTCGGTCATCGGCGAGGGGGTGGATCACCACCATGGTGTCTTTGCGGGCTTCGACGATTTCGTCCAGGTAGCAAATGGCCCCGGTCCGCACCGCGCGGGTGAGAGGGCCATCGACCCAGGTGGTCTCGCCTCCCTTCACCAGAAAGCGACCCACCAGGTCCGATGCGGTGAGGTCGTCGTGACAGGATACCGTGATAAGCGGACGCTTGAGGCGCCAGGCCATGTACTCCATGAAGCGGGTCTTGCCGCAGCCGGTGGGACCCTTGAGCAACACCGGCAGTTTGTTGCGGTAGGCGGCTTCGAAGACCGCCACTTCGTCACCGGTCGGCTCGTAATAGGGCTCTCTTTCGATGAAGTAGGCCTCGGTATCTAGCGTTCGCGCGTTCATGTTCAGTCCGAAGCGTGCTTGTACTTGTCTTCCAGCTCTTCCACAGGAACGGTTTCCACCGGGCCGATCTTTTCGACGATTCTATCCAGGATCTGTTCTCGTTCCCGTTTGCGCGCCAGGCGTTTTTCCAGGGCATCGGGGCGGATGGGAATGCTCATCTCGTTGAACATGACCTGCCGCAGCAGCCGAAAACCGAACTGCATGAGAGCAATGTCATCGGTCTTGATCTTTTCCCGGGTCTCGGGCTCCACCTCGTATAGGTCATTGAACTGCGCCGAGGTGGCGAAATCCCGGAATTGATCCAGGTCGTAACAGGTCATGAAGAACATCTGCAGACTGCGCTTACTCGGCTTGCCCACGGTCGGACCCGCCGATTTCTTCTTCAGGATGAGCTGGCGCCAGCCGCGGCTCAACTCGTCGTATTCTTCCAGACCCTGTTCCTTGCGGTATTCGGCGATGGTGAGCTGGCGTGCTTCGTTGTGGCCAAGGCAGTGGTTCTCCTTGATGATGGCATAGGCCTCGCGATCGAAGTTTTCGCCCTGGCGCCGGATGGAGAGTAGCCCCACCGGATAGTAGCGGCAGGCGGTGGGCCGGTCTTCGTACACGCTGCACCCTTGCTCGGTCATGAAGCGGCATGCTGTCCCACCCTCCACGGGCTTGAGCTTGACCCCGGCGATGCCGTCCTTCTCCATTTCGTAGGGAAACGTGTAGGCCTTGAGGAATTCGCCCGAGCTCATGTTGAGCCGCTTCTTGAGGCGCAGGATGTCATAGGGCGTGAGGGAGATGTCGATGTTCTTGCAGCAGGCATTGAAGCACGCGATGTCCTTGTGGCAGTGGAACTGGATAACGGTTTCCGGCTGCAGAAGCTGCGGCACGACGGGGCTTGGGGGGAACGGCGAATCCTTGACTTCGAAATCTTCCATGGCACGACCTCTCATGGGCTACAAGAAAAAGCATCCATTCGGAGATGAACGCTAAAGCACATTCATATCATGCCTCTGCCGTGGGCAAAAGCATGCCGTGAATAGTGTTTTGTCGCGCCGAAAGAAAACCGGGCGCCTTGCGGCGCCCGGCTTCCCGTGCTCGGCTGTGTGCCGACCGCTCAGTGGGCCGCGGTCTTGAACAGCTTGGACTTGTCAACCAGATCGTAGTGCTGACGCTTGAACACCGTCCACTTCTTGGTGTTCTTGTCATAGACCGAGTTGACGAAGCACTTCCAGTTCTTCTCGTCGATGAAGTTCTTGTCGGCGCGGTAGTAGAAGCCCGGGTAACGGGTCTCTTCCCGGAACTGGATGTGCTTCATGTGGGCTTCCGCGGTCAGGATGCGGTGGTAGTTCTCCCAGGCACGCAGCAGCTCGTGCAGGTCTTTGGCACGCATCTTCTCCGCGTCTTCTTTCAGCATTTCCAGCTTCTCTTCCGCCACTTTGAGCATGTGCTCGTTGGTGGTGTAGTAGGTGGCCACACCCGCCACGTACTCGTCCATGATCTTTTGCAGACGGAACTGGAGCATCTTCGGCGTGATGTAGTGCGGGTTCACGTCGATGGCGGTGGTGTAGTCCTTGTACTGCAGGAAGTTGCGCACCGGCTTGTAGATCTCCTCGACCAGTTGCTCCACCGGGGTGTCGAGTTCTGGTTTCAGATCCTTGTGGTCGATGCAGTACTTGACCATCGCCTTGGCGGCGATCCGACCTTCCGCGTGGGAACCGGAGGAGAACTTGTGGCCGGAAGCCCCCACGCCGTCGCCCGCCGTGAACAGGCCCTTGACGGTGGTCATGGAGCGATAGCCCCAATGCCAGCCTTGCGGCAGGTGCGCGGGGATCTTGTCCTTTTCGGGGTGATCCTCGGTAGTAGGCGCTCCCACGTCTTCGGGGCCGGACACCCAGATACCACAGCAGCCGGAGTGAGAGCCAAGCAGATAGGGCTCGGTGGGCATGAGCTCGGAGTTTTTCTTATCCGGCTCAATGTTCTCGCCCACCCAGATGCCACACTGACCGACGCACATGTCGAGGAAGTCTTCCCAAGCTTCCGCTTCCAGGTGTTTCACCTCACGCGGCGAGAGGGTTTCTTTCAGTTTTGCCAGCGCGGTCACCGTGTCCATGTAGATGGGGCCACGGCCTTCCTTCATTTCCTTCAGCATCAGGTGGTTGCGCAGGCAGGATGCTGGCACCGCGGCTTGCCCATAGGGCGGGTAGTCGTTCAGGAGATCCTTGTTCTTCTCCATGTAGACCTCGCCCAACGCGTTCACCGCCTTGGCCTTGAACAGGAGGAACCAGGCACCCACCGGGCCATAACCATCCTTGAAGCGAGCGGGAACGAAGCGGTTCTCCATCATGGTGAGCTCGGCGCCAGCTTCCGCGGCCATGGCGTAGGTGGAACCGGCGTTCCAAACCGGATACCAGGCGCGACCCGTTCCTTCACCCACCGAGCGTGGGCGGAAGATGTTCACGCAGCCACCGGCAGCCAGCAAGATCGCCTTGGCCTTGTACACGTAAACCTTGTGCTCGCGCACTGAGAAGCCCACCGCACCGGCGATACGGTTTTTGTCATTCTTATCGTTCACCAGCTTGACGATGAACACGCGCTCTTGGATGCGGTCCATGCCCAGGGCTTTCTTGGCGGCCTCGGCCACGATCCATTTGTAGGATTCGCCATTGATCATGATCTGCCACTTGCCCGAACGCACGGGCTTGCCACCATCCTTGAGAGCAGGCAGACCTTTGGAGCCGTCATGGCGCTCGCCGTTCTCATCCACCTTCCAGATGGGCAGGCCCCACTCTTCGAACAGGTGCACCGACTCGTCCACATGGCGGCCCAAGTCGTAGGCCAGGTCGTCGCGGGTGATGCCCATCAGGTCGTTGGACACCATACGCGCATAGTCGGCCGGGTCCTGCTCCGGGCCGATGTAGGTGTTGATCGCGGACAGACCCTGGGCCACTGCGCCAGAGCGATCCAAGGCGGCCTTGTCCACCAGCTTGATCTTCAGATCGATGCCGAGCTCTGCCTTGGCGGCTTCTGCCCAGCGCACGACTTCATAGGCGGCGCCACAGCAGGCCATACCGCCACCAATCAAGAGGATGTCCACTTCCTCTTGCACGACTTCGGGATTGCCAAATTCACCAGCCATTGTTTGAGTCTCCTTGCTGCGGTTCAGCGTGGCATGCGGCCCGCTCCCTCCCGCAAATTGATGTCCAACGATTTACTTGCGAATCAGCTCAGCCGGGTTGCCGCCACGGAAACCACCCACCGAAACGAAGAAGCCAGGTTTGGTGATGTCGGCCAGTTTTGGCATCGGCTTACCACCATAGGGATCGATCGAGCCTTCCGGCGTGGTGCGGATGGGAAACTTGAACCGCTTGAGGGTGCCGTTACGGAACTTGATAGTCCACATGATGGAATCGGTACCGCGCAGGGGTTGTACGGACCCGCCGAGAGGAACGATGTCCGCATAGTGGCGCACCTCGATGGCCTGCTGCGGGCAGATCTTGACGCAGGAATAGCACTCCCAGCACTGCTCCGGTTCCTGGTTGAATGCCTTCATGGCATGTCCCGTTTCGGAGCCGTCCTTGTCGAGCTTCATCAAGTCGTGCGGGCAGATGTACATGCAAGCGGTCTTGTCCTGACCCTTGCACCCGTCACATTTGTCGGTGCGAACATAGGTTGGCATTTTGTTCCTCCAGTTGATGCAACACAGTTGAAAAAGGCCGGCTGTTGCGAGTGCCGGCCAGGCCTTCGAAACTACTTGGCAGAGTGTCCCTTGAGCTCGACCTTGACGTTTTCCTCGGCACTCAGGCTCGCGTAGTAGCGCTTGAGTACCTGAGCCACTTCGGGACGGGAGAACTCGACGGGCAGATCCTTGCCTTCCGATAGCATGGCCCGCACCTTGGTGCCAGACAACAGGATGCGATCATCCTTGGAATGGGGGCAGGTGCGCATGGAGGCCATGCCGCCACATTTGTTGCACCAGAACGTCCAGTCGATCTTGAGGGGCTGGGTTTCCAGCGAGCCCGGCGGAATCTCGTCGAAGATCTTTTGCGCGTCGAAGGGACCGTAATAGTCACCCACGCCCGCGTGATCGCGCCCGACGATCAGATGGGAGCAACCATAATTCTGACGGAACAGAGCATGCAGCAGTGCCTCGCGCGGCCCGGCATAGCGCATGTCTAGAGGATAGCCGGCCTGGATCACGGTATTGGGCACGAAATAATTGTCGATCAACACTTTGATGGCCTCGGTGCGGACTTCGGCAGGAATGTCGCCGGGCTTGAGCTTGCCCAGGAGGGAATGGATGAGCACGCCATCCATGGTTTCCACCGCGATCTTGGCCAAATACTCATGGGAGCGATGCATGGGGTTGCGGGTCTGGAAGGCTGCCACCCGCGTCCAACCCAGAGCTTCGAACTTGGCACGTGTCTCCGCCGGAGTGAGGAACTGATCTCCGTAGCGAGCCTTGAAACCACCGTCCGAGAGCACCTTGACGGGTCCGGCGAGGTTATATTTGCCCTGAGCCATCACCATCTTTACACCCGGATGCTCGAGATCCGTGGTTTTATAGACCATCATGCACTCATGGGCCTTGTCGATGGTGTACTTGTCCGTCACCTTCATGGTGCCCATGATCTCGCCGCTTTCGCCATCGACTAGAGCGACCTCGTCCCCTTCCTTGACGTCCTCGTCGTCGGTGGAAAGCGTGATAGGGATGGGCCAGAACAGGCCATTTGCCATCTTGTAGCCATCGCAGACGCCTTGCCAGTCTGCTTTGGTCATGAAGCCATCCAGCGGGGTGAAGCCGCCGATGCCCATCATTATGAGATCACCGGTTTCCCGGGAGGTCATGCGGATCTTGGGAAGGGACTGGGCGCGGGCAAGTTCGGCCTTAAGGGCCTCCCCCGACAGCAGGAGGGGCTTGAGATTGCCGCCCCCGTGGGGATTGACCAGCTTGGGCATGTTATCTCCTCTCCGGATGGTCAAGGGTGGTGTTTTTGGAGGCTCGAAGCATAGCACGGAAAAATCGGGCCTCCCTATCCAACTATTTTATGGTCGGATTAGACGGCCTTGACCCTAACAGGGCTAATAACTGACTGAAAAACTAAGAAAAAGGGGCTGGAGCGCGCCAGGGAGGGCGCGCCGGCGAGCATCAGGCGTCGTAGAAGGCGGGCATGTCGGTTTGTTCCACCTCGATCACGTCCACCCAGGCCGGCAGGTTCACACCGCCTGCGGCAGCCAGTTTCTTGACATCCTCACGCACCATCTTCCAACGGTTGAACAGGCAGTCTGCGATCTTGCTCATGCCCATGTCGTGGTAGGAGTTGTGCAGGTCGCCCAAAGTCCGGGCAAAGGATTCCAACTGCTCCAATTGGTTGCGGGGATAGCCTTGGCGAGTCGGATCGGTGTATTTCACCAGTTCGCGCCGCACCGCGTAGAGGAAGGCCCGCTGGCCATCGGTCAGGTCGCTTTCCGAGCGCGTGACGCCTCCGTGGTGGAGTACCTCGTCGATGTATTCGTTGAGGCGTTTCCCGAAATCAAATTTGGAAAAATCCATGCTTTCCTCCGTGTTTGGGTTGATGTGCGGCTGCGTGGCTATCTTCCCTCGGTGCCCCGGGCTTTGTCTAGAGCGGAACGGGCCCCGCTTATGCTAGGGTAGATCCAGGTCAAGAAAGTCCGCATGCAAGGCAGTGCGGTCGGCGGACAGTACCGGCACGGTGATCAAGGTGCGGGCGCGGCGTCTGGCATTGCCGTAGGCGTCCGCCTGGATGCTGGGGCCACAGCCCTCGGGAGCCAGCACAAGGGCGCGCTCGTCTTCAATGACCTCGATGACCACATGCGGCTCGCTACGGTA
Organism: Thiobacter sp. AK1; assembly: GCF_039822265.1. NCBI lineage: Bacteria > Pseudomonadati > Pseudomonadota > Betaproteobacteria > Burkholderiales > Thiobacteraceae > Thiobacter > Thiobacter aerophilus. The sequence continues at coordinate 385 of NZ_JBAJEX010000009.1, read as the reverse complement.
GAGGACGCGCAGCCCAATGAGGCTGCGCAGCTGCTCCACGGTGATTTCGATGGGGCCCCGTTCCATGGAGCCACCCTACAGCCAGAGGCCAGGCTGAGTCAAACCGGGCCCGGGCCCAAGGGGGTGGCCGCTGATTGTGGGCGAACACAACGTGTTGACAAGCCGGCGAGGGCTTTGCTATAGTTCCGCTTCTCGGCGCGGGGTGGAGCAGTCTGGCAGCTCGTCGGGCTCATAACCCGAAGGTCGTAGGTTCAAATCCTGCCCCCGCAACCAGATTCCCGCTTGCCTCGTCCCTTGGGCGGGGCGGCTTGCTCTTTAACAAACGAACAGCCGATAGGTGTGGGTACCTGATGCTTAGGGTGCCTGGTTTTCTGGGGCTTTTAGG
>NZ_JBAJEX010000008.1 GCF_039822265.1 Thiobacter sp. AK1 | reverse complement strand
GCACCTCCTCGGTACCCAATAAAACCGGACAACCATCGTGCTACAAGTCCGGACAGTTTATTTGCTCTCTACACCTGCACATAGGTTTTCTTGTGTGGCCCCGGAAATGGTTTAGAATGGGCCAATACTTCGCCGGTGTACGCTTTACGGCAGAAGTAACCCAAGCAGGGGATGGTATGTTGCAGGCAGGAAGCGTCGCACCCGATTTCGATCTTCCCGACGCGGACATGGAGATGGTCAAGCTCTCCGACTTCAAAGGGAAGAAAAACGTGGTGCTCTACTTCTATCCCAAGGACGACACCCCCGGCTGCACCATCGAAGCCATCGAATTCAGCGACATCGACGATGAGCTGGCCAATCTGGATACGGTGGTGATTGGAGTGTCGCGCGACGACTGCATCAGTCATGCCGCCTTCCGCGACAAGCACGGGCTGGCCGTGCGTCTGCTGGCCGATACGGAAGGCGAAGTCTGCCAGATGTACGGCGTATGGCAGGAGAAAGAGAAGGACGGAGTGAAAAAGATGGGCATCGTTCGCTCGACCTTCATCATCGACAAGAAAGGCATCATCCGGCACGCTCTCTATGGAGTGAATCCCAGGGGACATGCGCAGGAGGTGCTTGCACTCATCAAGGAAATGCACCCATGCAAATCGTGAAAAATTCCGTGGTCACCCTGACCTACTCCCTCTCCGACAGCAAGGGGAACCTGCTCGAGGAATCCAAGGAACCCATCAGCTACCTGCATGGCGGCTATGACAACATCTTCCCGGTAGTGGAAGAAAAGCTGCAGGGCATGCAGCCCGGAGATACCTTGTCTGTGACCCTGGAGCCGGAAGATGCCTTCGGCGAGTATGACGCCTCCCTGGTCCGGGTGGAGCCGCGCAGCGTATTTCCAGTAACCGACATCCAGGTGGGCATGCAGTTTGAAGGTGGGGCGGAAGGTTCCGATGAGATGATTCTCTACACCGTCACCGACGTGAGCGAAGACACGGTGGTGGTGGACGGCAATCATCCGCTGGCGGGCCGTACCCTGCACTTCTCCTGCACCGTCACCGACGTGCGTCCCGCCACGCCCGAGGAAATCGCCCACGGACACGTGCACGGACCGCACGGCCATTCCCACTGAACGTTGAGAAAATCTGGCTGGAAGAGGGCTCGCGTCGCAGATCCTGAAGTCTCGCTCTACGAAAAACGCCGGGCATGCCCGGCGTTTTTTACGTCCGCCCTCACTCCAGCAAGCGCTTGAGCTCGTAAAGCCGTTCCAGCGCCGCCCGTGGCGAGAGTGCGTCCGGATCGGTCTCGCGTAAGCGCTCAAGAGCCGGATGCGGTGCCGGCTCCAGCCTGGTTGCAAATAGATCACCTTGGTTACTAGCCGCCACGCTTTGGTTTTCCAGCATGACGAGATAGCGCCGTGCCTGCTGGATCACGGCGGCGGGCACGCCGGCGAGTTGCGCCACCTCCAGGCCATAGCTCTGACTGGCAGGCCCCTCCTCCACCGTGTGCAGGAAGACGATGCGATCCTTGTGCTTTACCGCGGACAGGTGCACGTTTGCGATCTGCCGAAACGCCTGGGCCAGCCGCGTAAGCTCGAAATAGTGGGTGGCGAACAGGGTGAAACACCCCACCTTCTCGGCCAGATGCCGTGCCACGGCATGGGCCAGGGCCAACCCGTCGAAGGTGGATGTACCGCGCCCGATTTCGTCCAGCAGGACCAGGCTCTCGCGCGTGGCGTTGTTCAGAATGTTGGCGGTCTCGGTCATTTCCACCATGAAGGTGGAGCGCCCCGAGGCAAGATCGTCGGCGGCGCCGATGCGGGTGAAGATGCGGTCTACCGGCCCGATCAACGCACGCTGCGCGGGTACGAAGCTGCCGATGTGGGCGAGCAGCACGATCAGCGCCGTCTGGCGCATGTAGGTGGATTTGCCGCCCATGTTTGGGCCGGTGATGAGGAGCATCTGCCGTGTGGGCGAGAGCACGAGATCATTGGCGATGAAATGATCCACCTGTCGCTCCACCACTGGATGCCGGCCGGCCGTGATCTCGATGCGGGGCGTGTCGGTGAATTCGGGCGCGACGTAGTTGTAGGCCAGCGCGCGATCGGCCAGCGCGCACAGCACGTCCAGTTCCGCCACAGCTTGCGCGAGGCACTTTAGCGACTCGAGCTCCGGTTGCAGACGATCCAGCAGGGCTTCAAAGAGCTGACGCTCCCGCGCCAATGCCCGTTCTTGCGCCGACAGCGCCCGATCCTCGAAGGCCTTGAGCTCTGGCGTGATGTAGCGCTCGGCATGCTTGAGCGTCTGCCGTCGCCGGTAATCCTCCGGCACGCGCTCGGCCTGGGCCTTGCCGACCTCGATATAAAAGCCGTGCACCTTATTGAATTCGACCTTGAGGTTGGCGATACCGGTGCGTGCCTTCTCGCGTGCTTCCAACTTAAGCAGGAAGTCGCCACAGTTGCTCTGAAGCGCGCGCAGTTCATCGAGCTCCGCATCCCAGCCGTCGTTGATCACGCCCCCGTCGCGCACCGTGGCAGCGGGTTCCGGTTTGAGTGCCTGGACCAACAGCGCGTGTATGGCAACGCGCGGCGTGAGATCCTGCGCAAGCTTCGCCAGCCGCGGGCTGTCGAAAGGCGCAAGCAGGCGGACCAACGCCGGCAGCTCAGCCAAACTGTCGCGCAGGGCGGAGAGATCCCGGGGCCGCGCCGAACGCAAGGCGATGCGTCCGACAATGCGTTCGATGTCGGCGATGCGGGCAAGTCTCTCCCGGATTGCCGCAGGTTGCGCCTGCACCAGCGCGCCCACGGCATCGAGGCGCACGCTTAGCTCGCCGCGGTCGCGCAGGGGATGATTTAGCCAGTGACGCAGCAAACGCCCACCCATGGCGCCGACCGTGGCATCCAGCACCGATAGCAAGGTGGGCTCGCGCTCACCGCGCAGTGTCTCCGTGAGCTCCAGGTTGCGCCGGCTAGCGGGATCGAGCAGCACGTAGTTCGAAGCCTGCTCCAAGCGCAGGCCAGTGATGTGGGGCAGCGCAGAAAACTGTGTCTGGCGCACATAGCCAAGCAGGGCCCCGGCGGCGGCGATCGCCGCTAGCATGCCTTCCACGCCGAAGCCGGTCAGATCGCGTGTGCCGAACTGCTGGCACAGCAAGGCCCGCCCGCTATCGGCATCGAATTGCCAGGGCGGCAGCCGGCGCAGCGCGGCGCGCGTGGGAGCTGGCTCGTCCAGGGCTTCCGGCAGCAGGAGCTCGGCGGGCCGCACCCGTTCCAGTAGGGCAGGCAGTGAATCCACCGCCACTTCGGTGACCCAGAACCGGCCCGCCGCCAGGGACAGCCAGGCCACACCCCAGCACCCGGCCCCCGGGGCCAAGGCCATCAAATAGGCCTCCTGGCGATCCTCCAGCAACGCCGCGTCGGTGAGCGTGCCCGGTGTCACCACGCGGGTGACCTTGCGCTCCACGGGGCCTTTGGCGCCTGTGACCTCCCCCACCTGCTCGCAAATGGCGACCGACAGTCCCAGTTTCACGAGCCGTGCCAGATACTGTTCCACCGACTGCACCGGCACGCCGGCCATGATGATGGGCCGACCGGCGGACATGCCGCGCGTGGTGAGGGTGATGTCGAGGAGCTGGGCAGCGCGCTGGGCATCTTCGTAGAACAGCTCGTAGAAGTCGCCCATGCGATAGAACAAAAGCATGTCCGGATACTCGGCCTTGATGCGCAGATACTGCTGCATCATGGGCGTGTGCTGCGCGAGCATCGCGTCCATGGCGTGGGTCGTCATGTGCGCCGGGTGTGGGCCTGGATCACCTGCAGCAACTGAGCAAACACCTTGGGGTTGCCGCCCACCACGTTGCCGCTCTCCAGGTAGCCATCCTCGCCCTGGAAATCGGCGATCAAGCCACCCGCCTCCAGGATCAGAAGCGCGCCCGCGGCCATGTCCCAGGGTTTGAGGCCGGCCTCGAAGAAGCCGTCATAGCGTCCAGCGGCCACATAGGCCAGATCCAGCGCGGCGGAGCCGGGGCGACGCAGGCCGGCGGTCCGTGGCAGGAGATCGCCGAAGATTTTCAGGTAGGGTTCGAGAAAGGACAACTCGCGGAAGGGAAACCCGGTGCCGATCAGGGCCTCGGCGAGCTTGGTGCGCCGGCTCACCCGGATGCGCCGGTCGTTGAGAAACGCGCCCCGGCCGCGGCTGGCGGTGAACAGCTCGTTGCGGGTGGGATCGTAAACCACTGCGTGGGTGAGCACGCCCCGATGACTTTGGGCGATGGACACCGCATACTGGGGAAAGCCGTGCAAGAAGTTGGTGGTGCCATCCAGCGGATCGATGATCCACACATAATCCGAGTGGCCTTGGCGGCCTCGCTCCTCTGCTAGAATCGCGTGGTCTGGATAGGCGGCAAGCAAGGTCTCCACGATGGCCTGCTCCGCCGCGTGGTCCACCTCGCTCACGAACTCGTTGTGACTCTTGCTGCGGACCGTCAGCAGATCCAGATCCTGGGAAGCGCGGTTGATGATGTTGCCGGCACGGCGCGCAGCCTTCACCGCAATGTTGAGCATGGGATGCATGAGAGACCTTCGACTGATGTGGGCCCGCAAAGCCGCGGCCCTCTTTAAGCCGTGCCCCTGGCGGAACGCCTCAAATCCAGATTATCCATTAGACCGGCGCGTGCCTGCGATGCCAAGACACGTACCACGCACAAGCACCGATCGCCCGGCGGACGGCCTGGGCGGGCCTGCGCCCTCACGTTAAAGAACAAGCCGCGCATTGTAAATTGAATCCCGCCCAAGAGGAACTCGCCCAGGAGGCCCGCCTGCAGGCGCTCGCCCGGATCCATGTCGTGCTCTGTCGCCCCAGTCACCCCGGCAACATTGGGGCGACCGCGCGCGCCATGAAGACCATGGGCCTTAAAGAGCTCAAACTGGTGGCCCCGCGGCGTTTCCCCCATCCGGATGCCGATGCCCTGGCCGCGGGGGCGAGTGACATCCTGCAACGAGCCCAGGTCCACGCCACCGTGGAGGAGGCCTTGGCCGAGTGTGCGATGGCGGTGGGGCTCACCCGCCGCGAGCGGGAACTCGCCCAGCCGCCGCAGGAAGCGCGCCAGGCGGCACCGGAACTTTTGGCCCTGGCCCACAGCCAGCCGGTAGCCCTGGTTTTCGGTAACGAGACCTTCGGGTTGTCCAATGCCGAGCTTGCCCACTGCCAGCGTCTCGTCACTCTGCCCGCCGATCCGGCGTATCCCTCGCTCAATCTGGCCGCGGCGGTGCAGGTCATGGCTTACGAGCTGCGTCTGACGGCCTTGGGTGCGGCTGCCCTGCCAGCGACCCCTGCACGGGTGAGCCTCCGCGAGATGGCATATTTTTACCGCCGGCTCGAGGAAACCCTCATCGCCATCCAGTTTCTCGACCCCGCGCACCCCAAGCGGCTAATGCCCCGCCTGCGCCGCCTGTTCGATCGCTGCGGGCTGGAAAAAGAAGAGCTCGCCATCCTGTTGGGCATCCTCAAGCAGGCCCATCGCAAGGACAAAGGCAAAGTGGACTAATTTAGTCAACTTCCTTATAATAGACTTCGACCTCTTGATAAAGCTAGGCTAACGCCGTGTTCAAGCATCTGCGCGAAGACATCGCCGTGGTTTTCGAGCGCGACCCCGCGGCGCGCTCCACCTGGGAGATCCTCACCACTTATCCCGGGGTGCATGCCCTGCTCATCCACCGTCTGGCCCACCGCTTGTGGCATCTGGGCCTGAAATGGCTGGCCCGCTTCATCTCACACCTGAGCCGCTGGCTCACGGGTGTGGAAATCCACCCGGCAGCGGTTATCGGCCGGCGGGTGTTCATCGACCATGGCATGGGCGTAGTCATCGGGGAGACGGCCGAGATCGGCGACGACTGCACCCTCTATCATGGGGTCACCCTGGGCGGCACCACCTGGAAGAAAGGTAAGCGCCACCCCACCCTGGGCAAGGGAGTGGTGATCGGCGCCGGCGCCAAGGTGCTGGGCCCCATCCTCATTGGCGATGGCGCCAAGATCGGCTCCAACGCGGTGGTGGTGAAGGATGTGCCCGCGGGGGCGACGGCCGTGGGCATCCCGGCGCGCATCCTGGACAGCGAACAGGCCCGGCAGAGGGCGGCCACAGCGGAAAAGATGGGCTTCTCCGCCTATGCCATCAGCCAGGACATGAACGATCCCATGGTGAAGGCCATCCATGCCATCCTCGATCACATCGCCAGCAACGACCGGCGCATGGAGGCGATGCTCAAGGCCCTGCAGCAACTGGGGGTCGCGTTGGACAAAGAGGCCCTCCCGGAGGACCGCTTCGACGTGAACTATTTGAACAAAATAGTTGACTAAAATGCTCGGGTACGGTAGGTTAAGGATGCACTGGGTGCGCCCCGCCCGCGGGTGGTGGTTCCCAGACAGGCCTTCGTGATGCCGCCCCATTGGGGCATCGATGTCAGACAAACCGGGGAAATTGCCATGAGACTCACAACCAAAGGACGCTTCGCGGTCACTGCCATGCTGGATCTCGCCCTGCGCGACGGGAACGGCCCCGTCACCCTGGCCGGCATCAGTGAACGCCAGAAAATCTCCCTCTCCTATCTGGAACAGCTGTTCGGCAAGCTGCGCCGCCACAACCTGGTGGACAGCGTACGCGGCCCGGGCGGCGGTTATACCCTGGCCAAGGCCACCTCGGCCGTGTCGGTAGCGGATATCATCCGCGCCGTGGACGAGCCGGTGGATGCCACCCAGTGCGGGGGCTTGGGTGACTGCCTGGAAGGCGAACGCTGCATGACCCACGAGCTGTGGACCAACCTCAACCGCCACATCTACGACTATCTGGAGTCGGTGACCCTAGCTGACCTGGTCGCAGCCCAGCAGGCCCAGGCCGCCAAGGTGGCAGTGGTGCGCGATTCGCGCGAGGCTTCCGACAACAAGGCGGCCGTCGCCTAAAGCCGGTGACGGCAGGCATGGACGTAGACGAAAGGACCGATTCCGATGCTGAAACTTCCGATCTATCTCGACTACTCGGCCACCACCCCGGTGGACCCTCGGGTCGCGGAAAAGATGATTCCCTATCTCACGGAGAAATTCGGCAATCCGGCCTCGCGCTCCCATGCCTTCGGCTGGGAAGCGGAAAAGGCCGTGGAGCACGCCCGTGAACAGGTGGCGGCCCTGGTCAATGCCGATCCCAAAGAAATCATCTGGACCTCGGGCGCGACCGAATCCAACAATCTCGCCCTGAAGGGCGCGGCGCATTTCTACAAGGGCAAGGGCAAGCACATCGTCACCGTGAAGACGGAACACAAGGCCGTGCTCGACACCTGTCGCGAGCTGGAGCGCCAGGGCTTCGAGGTGACCTATCTCGCGCCCGAACCCAACGGACTTTTGGATCTGGAGAAATTCCAGGCTGCGCTGCGCCCAGACACTATCCTCGCCTCGGTGATGTTCGTGAACAACGAAATTGGCGTAATCCAGGACATCGAAGCCTTGGGCGAGATTCTGCGCGACCGCGGCGTGATCTTCCACGTGGATGCGGCGCAGGCCACGGGCAAGCTGCCCATCGACCTTGGCAAGCTCAAGGTGGATCTGATGTCCTTCTCCGCCCACAAGACCTACGGCCCCAAAGGCATCGGTGCGCTCTACGTGCGTCGCAAGCCGCGCGTGCGCCTGGAAGCGCAGATGCACGGCGGCGGCCATGAGCGCGGCCTGCGCTCCGGCACCTTGGCGACGCACCAGATCGTCGGCATGGGTGAGGCCTTCGCCCTCGCCCAAGCGGAGATGGCCACGGAAAACGAGCGCATCCGCATGCTGCGCGACAAGCTCTGGAAAGGCTTAAGCGAAATCGAGGAGGTCTATGTCAATGGCGACATGGAGCGACGCGTGCCCCATAACCTGAACGTGAGCTTCGCCTATGTGGAAGGCGAATCGTTGATTATGGCGATTAAGGATGTGGCCGTCTCCAGCGGCTCCGCCTGTACCTCGGCGAGCCTGGAGCCGTCCTATGTGCTGAAGTCCCTTGGCCGTAGCGACGAACTGGCCCACAGTTCCATCCGGTTTACCATTGGCCGTTTCACCACCGAGGAAGAGATCGACTACACCATCGATCTGGTCAAGAGCAAGATCGCCAAGCTGCGTGAGCTGTCGCCGCTGTGGGAAATGTACAAGGAAGGCATCGATCTCAATTCCATCCAGTGGGCCGCTCACTGAGCGTTTCCACGGGTCCATTCGATAAGGAGTAAGTCATGGCATACAGCGACAAGGTTCTCGATCACTACGAAAATCCCCGCAACGTGGGGTCTTTCAACAAGGACGACGAGTCCGTCGGCACCGGCATGGTCGGGGCACCGGCCTGCGGCGACGTCATGAAGCTGCAGATCAAGGTCAACAAGGACGGCATCATCGAGGATGCCAAGTTCAAGACCTACGGCTGCGGCTCGGCGATCGCCTCCAGCTCCCTGGTCACCGAGTGGGTGAAGGGCAAAACCCTGGATCAGGCGCTGCAGATCAAGAACACGCAAATCGCCGAGGAGCTGGCGTTGCCGCCAGTGAAGATCCATTGTTCCATCTTGGCCGAGGACGCCATCAAGGCAGCCGTCGCGGACTACAAAAAAAAGCACGGCCTGGATACCGAGGCGACCACGGAAACGGCGGCCAAGTGAATGGCGATGAGGGGCAAGGGATGGCCATCACGTTGACGGAAAAAGCAGCGACTCACGTCAAGAACTTTCTCGCCAAGCGGGGCAAGGGGGTAGGTCTGCGTCTGGGTGTGCGCACCACTGGCTGCTCGGGTCTTGCGTACGTGCTGGAATTCGCAGACGAGGAACGGCCCGAGGATCAGGCCTTCGAAAGCCACGGCGTGAAGATCTTCGTGGACCCCAAAAGCCTGGTCTATCTCGATGGCACCGAACTCGATTATGCGCGCGAGGGTTTGAACGAGGGGTTCAAGTTCAACAACCCTAACGTCAAGGATACCTGCGGCTGCGGCGAATCGTTCAATGTATGAGGAGAGCGCGCCGCCACGCCCATGAGGAGGCTGCTGTCCCGCCGCAGGCGGTTTGCAACCAGAGCCGATGATCGACTTCTCCCGCAACCATTTTGAACTATTCGGCCTTACGCCCGCTTTCGGCATCGACGCCGGGCGCCTGGAGCAGGCCTTCCGTGACCTGCAGGCTCAGGTCCACCCGGACCGCTTCGCCCACGCCACCGATGCGGAAAAGCGACTGTCCATGCAATGGGCCACCCATGTCAACGAGGCCTACCGCACCCTCAAGGACCCGGTCTCGCGCGCACGCTATCTGCTGCGGCTAAATGGCGTGGAAACGGCAGAGGAAACCAACACCGCCATGCCGACGGATTTCCTCATGGCGCAAATGGAATGGCGAGAGGCCATCGGCGAGGCGCGCGAGGCAGGCGAGATCGGCGAACTCGATCACCTGGCCACCAAGCTGCGCAAAGAGATGCACGTGCTAGAGGACGAGCTAGCACGCCAGATCGACGTCACGCACGATTATCCCGCCGCCGCCGCCACCGTGCGCAAGCTGCGTTTTTTCGAGAAACTCAAGGACGAGATCCACACCGCCCTCGAGGCCCTGGAAAGCTGAGCACCTCTTTAAGCTGGCCCGCTAGCGGGCCCCACCTTTCCACCCAGACAGGAATACCATGGCACTGTTACAGATCGCCGAACCCGGCATGAGCACCGCGCCCCACCAGCACAGGCTGGCAGTTGGCATCGACTTGGGCACCACCAATTCCCTGGTGGCCACGGTGCGCAGTGGCCTGGCCGTGGTGCTCAACGACGAGCAGGGACGCAGCCTGCTGCCGTCGGTGGTGCGTTATCTGCCGGAGGGCCGCACCCAGGTGGGCTACGAGGCTCAGCTCAACCAGTGCCTGGATCCCCGCAATACCATCGTCTCCGTGAAGCGCTTCATGGGCCGCGGTCTCAAGGACATCGAGCATGTCCACGAACTCCCCTACCAGTTCGTCGATGCGCCGGGCATGGTGCAGTTTCGCACCGTGGCTGGGGTGAAAAGCCCAGTGGAAGTATCGGCAGAGATTCTCAAGGTCCTGCGCCAGCGCGCGGAAAAGGCGTTGGGCGGGGAACTGGTCGGGGCGGTGATCACCGTGCCCGCCTATTTCGACGATGCCCAGCGCCAGGCCACCAAGGATGCTGCGCGGCTCGCGGGGCTCAACGTGCTGCGCCTGCTCAACGAACCCACCGCCGCGGCCGTGGCCTACGGCCTGGACAACGCGTCGGAGGGCATCTACGCAGTCTATGACCTGGGCGGTGGCACCTTCGACATTTCCATCCTGCGTCTCCAGAAGGGCGTGTTCGAAGTGCTCGCCACGGCTGGTGATTCCGCCCTGGGCGGGGACGACTTCGACCGGCGCATCTATTGCTGGGTGCTGGAGCAGGCCAACCTGTCCCAACTGAATGCCGAGGACAACCGTCTGCTCATGACCAAAGCCCGCGAGGTGAAGGAGGAGCTCACCTTTCACCCGGAAACCCGCTTCACCGCCGTGCTCTCCACCGGCGAGACAGTGGATCTCGTGCTCAGCAGCGCACGCTTCGCCGAACTCACGCGCAGTCTGGTGCAGAAGACCATCACGCCGGTGCGCAAGGCCCTGCGCGACGCCGGCCTCACCCCGCAAGACGTGCAAGGCGTGGTCATGGTGGGAGGCTCCACGCGCATGCCCCCGGTGCAGCGGGCCGTGGCGGAATTCTTCGGCCAGGAACCGCTCAACAATCTGGACCCGGACAAGGTGGTCGCCCTGGGTGCAGCCATCCAGGCCAACGTGTTGGCCGGCAACAAGGCCGACGACATGCTGCTCTTGGACGTGATCCCCCTGTCTCTGGGTATCGAAACCATGGGCGGGCTGGTGGAGAAAATCATCCCGCGCAACTCGCCCATTCCCATCGCTCGTGCCCAGGACTTCACCACCTTCAAGGACGGCCAGACCGCCATGAGCTTCCACGTGGTGCAAGGGGAGAGGGAACTGGTTAGCGATTGCCGGTCGCTGGCCCGCTTCGAGCTGCGTGGCATACCGCCGATGGTGGCGGGCGCGGCCCGGGTGCGCCTCACTTTCCAAGTGGACGCCGACGGCCTGCTGTCGGTGTCGGCGCGGGAGCAAACCTCGGGAGTCGAGGCTGCCATCACAGTCAAGCCCTCCTACGGTCTCTCTGACGAGGAGATCGCGCGCATGCTTGCCGCTTCCCGCGACCACGCCTCGGATGATATGCTGGTGCGAGCTTTGCGCGAGCAGCAAGTGGAAGGCCAACGCATCCTGGAAGCCGTGCAATCGGCGCTTGCCGAAGATGGCGCCACCCTTCTTAACGACCAGGAGCGCGCCGCAATCGAAGCGGCCATGGAACGCCTGCGCCGCACCCTGGAGGGCGAGGACCACCGCGCCATCAAGTCCGCCATCGAAGCGCTCAACAAGGCGACCGAAGGCTTCGCGGCGCGACGCATGGATGCCTCCATCCGCAAGGCGCTCGCGGGCCAGAAGCTGGCGGACGTGAGTTAACCCACAATTTCCACCTGGTCCAGGCCATGCCTCAACTCATCGTGCTTCCCCATGAGGAACTCTGCCCCGAGGGCGCGGCCATCGATGCCGTGCCGGGCAAGACCATTTGCGACACCCTGCTGGAAAACGGCATCGAAATCGAGCATGCCTGCGAAAAATCCTGCGCTTGCACCACCTGTCACGTGATTGTGCGGGAGGGCTACGAATCCCTGATTCCACCCGAGGAGCAGGAAGAAGATCTGCTGGACAAGGCCTGGGGGCTCGAGCCCACTTCTCGCCTGTCCTGCCAGGCCATCATCATGAACCAGGATCTGGTCATCGAGATTCCAAAATACTCCATCAACATGGTGAAGGAGGGCCGCTCATGAAATGGACCGACGTGCGCGACATCGCCATCGCCCTGGCGGAAACCCACCCGGACGTGGACCCGCAATACGTGCGCTTCACCGACCTGCACCGCTGGGTGATGGAGCTGCCCGGCTTCGCCGACGACCCCAATGCCTCCAACGAGAAAATCCTGGAAGCCATCCAGATGACCTGGCTGGAAGAAGCCGAATAGGACGCCCCTTTCCCCTTCTGGCCTTTTTCCGACCGCTTCCTGGCCCCGCCGCGCTCCGGGGGCTACCCCCACCAGACCACAATATCTTGTGTTTTTCCCCCAGGTGATACACTATAGCTCCGTTGGGGGACGGGGATGGCCGAAGACAGCGATCTAGAAAAGACCGAAGCCGCGACCGCTAGACGCATCCAGCGCGCGCGCGAGGAGGGCCAGGTCGTCCGTTCCCGGGAGCTCTCCACCTTCCTGGAGCTGCTCACCGCCCTGGGGGTGCTCATGCTGATGGGCCACCATTTCATGAGGACACTTTCCCACCTGATGGAAGCAGGCTTCACCCTGGATCGGGCGACCGTGCTCGACTCCCGGCTCATGCTGGCGCGTTTCTACGGCCAGTTCGTGGACGTGCTGGTGGCCTTCCTTCCCCTGCTGGGCGCCTTGCTCTTGGCCGGCTTCCTTGCCCCGCTGCTGCTTTCCGGCTGGAACTTCACTCTCAAGCCGCTGACACCAAACTTCACGCGTCTTGATCCCCTTGCCGGCCTGGGCCGCATGTTCTCGCTGAACGCGTTGGTAGAGCTTCTCAAGGCTGTGGTAAAGAGCCTGCTCATCGGTGGAGTGGCTGCCTGGGTGATCTGGCAGTCCTTGGATGCCTTCTTCGCCCTGCCGGGCGAACCCTTGCCGGTGGCCATCCGTCACTTGGGATCGCTCACCGTTTCCACCGCCTTGATCCTCGTCGGCGCCTTCTTGTTCCTGGTGGTGGCGGACGTGCCTTTTCAGCTCTGGCAGTACGCCCGAGGCCTGCGCATGACCAAGGAAGAGGTGCGCCAGGAGGTGAAGGAATCGGAAGGCGACCCTCAGATCAAGAGCCGCATCCGCGCCATGCAGCGGGAAGCGGCGCGCCGGCGCATGATGGCCGAAGTGCCCAAGGCGCAGGTAGTGGTAACCAACCCCACCCATTTCGCCGTGGCCCTGCGCTACGAGGAAAAACGCATGGCCGCACCCCAAGTGGTGGCCAAGGGTGCGGCTCTGCTCGCCAGCCGCATCGTGGAGCTGGCGCGGGAACATCACGTGCCGGTACTGGAAGCGCCTGCCCTGGCGCGCGCCCTCTACCGCCACGCCGACGTGGGAGACGAGGTGCCGCAGCGGCTCTATAGCGCAGTAGCGCAGGTACTCGCCTATGTCTATCAGCTGCGTCAGGCGGCGACCAAACCAGAGCCACCACGCGACCTGCCAGTGCCCCCCGACATGGATCCCCTTTCGCGGGCTGAGGAGACTCACGCGTGAACGCCCGCGCCGGCACGCTGGATCTGTTGGAGGGTATGAGCTTGACCCGTCTCGCCGGGCCCATCCTCGTGGTCATGATCCTGGCCATGATGGTGCTGCCGCTGCCCCCGTTTCTGTTGGATGTGTTGTTCACGTTCAACATCGCGCTGGCGATGATCGTGCTGCTCATCAGCCTGTACGTCACCCGGCCGCTCGATTTCTCGGTATTCCCGACGGTGCTGCTGCTCACCACCCTGCTGCGCCTGTCGCTCAACGTGGCCTCGACGCGCGTGATCCTGCTCGAGGGCCACACCGGCGCGGATGCCGCAGGCAAGGTGATCGAAGCCTTCGGCCACTTCCTGGTGGGCGGCAACTACACAGTCGGCCTGGTGGTATTCGTCATCCTGGTCATCATCAATTTCGTGGTCATCACCAAGGGCGCAGGCCGCATCGCAGAAGTGGCAGCCCGCTTCACTCTGGATGCCATGCCCGGCAAGCAGATGGCCATCGATGCCGATCTCAACACCGGCCTCATCGGTGAGGACGAGGCCCGCCGCCGGCGCGCAGAAGTGGCGCGCGAGGCGGAGTTCTACGGGGCCATGGACGGTGCCAGCAAATTCGTGCGCGGCGATGCCATCGCCGGCGTGATCATCATGGTGATCAACGTGGTGGGGGGACTGCTGGTGGGCGTGCTACAGCATGACCTGTCGCTCGCCCAAGCCGCCAACAACTACACCCTGCTTACCATCGGCGACGGCCTAGTGGCACAGATCCCAGCGCTGGTGATTTCCACCGCGGCGGGCATCGTCGTGGCACGTGTGTCGGCAGAAAGGGATATGAGCGAGCAGCTGGTGGAACAGATTTTCCAGCGTCCCCAGATCCTGATGCTCACCGCCGCCATCCTGGCTTTCCTGGGCATCGTTCCAGGCATGCCCCATGTCGCCTTCCTGCTCTTGGCCGCGGCGCTGGGCGCCGTGGCCTGGTACCTGACCCAGCGCGAGCGAGCGGCAGCGGCGCGTGCCGAAGAGGCGCCACCACCCCCCGCCCCGGAAACAATGGACGTGAGCTGGGATGACGTGCAGCCCGTGGACACCTTGGGACTGGAAGTGGGCTACCGCCTGATTCCGCTGGTGGACCGCAGCCAGGATGGAGAGCTTCTGCGGCGCATCCGTGGCATTCGCAAGAAATTCGCCCAGGACTGGGGTTTCCTGGTGCCCGCGGTGCACATCCGCGACAACCTGGAGTTGCGCCCCAATGCCTATCGCATCACCCTCAAAGGCGTGGAAGTGGGAAAGGGTGAGGCCTTCGTGGGCCAATATCTCGCCATCAATCCCGGGCGCGTGCTGGGCACCCTGCCAGGCACGCCCACGCGCGATCCCACCTTCGGCCTGCCCGCCATCTGGGTGGATGCCAGCCTGCGCGAGCAGGCCCAGACCTACGGCTATACCGTGGTGGATGCCAGCACGGTGATCGCCACCCATCTCTCCCACATCATGCAGAGCCACGCTGCCGAACTTTTGGGTCGAGAAGAAGTTCAGCAACTACTCGACCACATCGCCAAGGAGTCGCCCAAGCTGGTGGAAGAGACCGTGCCCAAGCTGATCTCCTTGAGCCTGTTGCAAAAGGTGCTGCAAAACCTGCTGGAAGAAGGCGTGCACATTCGCGACATGAAGACCATTCTGGACACCCTGGCCGACCATGCCACGCGCACCCAAAACGCGGAAGAACTCACCGCCGCCGTGCGCATCGCCCTTGCTCGCTCCATCGTGCATGGTCTGTTCCCCGCTAGCGACGAGCTAAAGGTGATCGCCCTCGACCCCAATCTGGAGCATTTGCTCATGCAGGCGGTGCAGGTGGGCGAAGGCCAGGGACCGGGGCTGGAGCCGGGACTAGCGGAACGCCTGCTCACCCAGACCCGCCAAGTGGTGCAGCAGCAGGAGGCGCAGGGGCTGCCGCCGGTGCTACTGGTGCCCGCACCTTTGCGCACCCTGCTGTCGCGCTTCCTGCGCCGCGTGGCACCCCAGCTCAAGGTGCTGTCCCACGCCGAAATCCCCGACACCAAGACCGTGAAGGTCACCGCCGTTTTGGGAGCTAGCGCATGATCGTCAAGAAATTCTCCGCGCCCACCACGCGCGAGGCGCTGCGTCAGGTACGCGATGCCCTCGGTCCGGATGCCCTGATCCTGAGCAACCGCCCCGTTCCCGGCGGCGTGGAGATCATGGCGGTCGCGGAAGAGGACGTGGCCTCCCTCACCGGCCCGGTGCCGCCGGCGCGGACCACCGTCAGCGCACGTCACGAGATTCCAGGGCTCACCGTGCCGGCCTCCACCCCCAGAGCCGGGCCTGCCGGCCGCGAGCCTGCACCCGCTACGGCAGCACAAGCCACGCCGACGCCGCCCGCGGCCACCATCGCCCCGGAGCTTATGCAAGGTCTGGCGCAGGAGTTGAAAACCATCCGCATGATGCTGGAAGGGCAGCTCGCGGGTTTCGCCTGGAATGAGCTCAAGGGGCGGGAGCCGTTCAAGCTGGAAGTGATGCGTAGCCTGCTCGCCGCAGGCTTCAGCCCGCTTCTGGCGCGTCAGCTCATGGAGGCGATGCCGCGCGAGCTTGATTTCGAGCGCGGCCTGCGCTGGGCCAAGGCGGCGCTGATGCGCAACCTACGCTGTGTGTCCGCGGGCGAAGATCTCATCGAGCAAGGGGGCGTATTTGCGCTGGTGGGGCCCACCGGCGTAGGCAAGACTACCACCGTGGCCAAGCTCGCTGCGCGCTGCACCCTCAAGCATGGTCCGTCGCGGCTGGCCCTGGTTACCACCGACACCTACCGCATCGGCGCCCATGAGCAGCTGCGCATCTACGGCAAGATTCTCAACGTGCCCGTGTTCTCGGTGAAGGACGAGACGGATCTCAATCTCACGCTCAGCGATCTCGCCGACCGCCATTTGGTGTTGATCGACACCGTGGGCATGAGCCAGCGCGACCGGCGCATCGCCCAGCAAATCGCCCTTCTGTGTGGCCATGGGCGCGAGGTGAAACGTCTGTTGCTGTTGTCCGCCACCGCCCACGGCAGCACGCTGGATGACGTGGTCACGGCCTACCGCGGCCACGGCATGGCAGGCTGCATCCTCACCAAAGTGGATGAAGCCATGAGTCTGGGACCGGTGCTCGACGTGGCCATCCGCCACAAACTGCCGGTGCATTTTCTTACCAATGGCCAGCGCGTGCCGGAGGATTTGCATCTTGCCCACGCCGGCTACCTCATCGACCGCGCCTTCCGCCCACCGCGGGAAGATCCGGCCTTCACCCCGCGTCCCGAGGAATTCTCCCTCGTGGCGGCGGCCGGTGCGCTTGCGGAAGAGGGTCCAAGCGAAAGCGTGGCGCCACAGACGTGGTGAGCGTGGGCCGCTGACATGGGCGCCTTCGTCTCCGACCAGGCCGAAGGGCTGCGGCGACTGTTGCGCCCCGACGCCCTGCGCGTGGTCGCCCTCGCCGCGGCCCTGGAAGGCGTGGGCCGGACCACGGTGCTCTACGGGCTCGCCGCTGCCTTGGCCCAGCGGGGCCGGCGCATACTGGTCATGAGCGAACGGCGGCACCGCATCCCAGCCGATCTCGCCCCCACCCCGCGCCACGACCTCGCCACCGTCCTGCGTGGAGCTCGCCCGCTGGACCAAGCCGTGGCACACGGTGAGCAGGGAGTGGCCTGGCTGGAACTGGGCGATGCCCTCGCGCGCTTGCCCAGCCTCGATCTAGCTGGCCAGGAAACCTTGAGCGCGGCCTTCGCCCGGATGGCGCAAGACGTGGACGTGCTGCTGCTCGATCCTCTGGCAGGTGGCCGTCCCGCCAGCCTGGCGCTACAACTCGCCGCCCAGGAACAGGTGCTCGTCCTTTGCGGCGCGGCGGAGGCCATCACGCAAAGCTATGCGCTGATCAAGCGGCTTGCGCGCGGCTTCGCCCAGCGCCACTTCCATGTGGTGATGGCAAAAGTCAGGGCTGGTAGCCAAGCGAAGGCCATTTATAATAATCTCGCGCAGACGGCCGGCCGCCACCTTGGAGTGCGGCTGGAATGGCTGGGCGAACTGCCCATGGATGCCCAGGCGCGCCAGGCCGATCGTCTGGGACGCAGCGTGGTGGATGCCTTCCCGGACAGCCGCGCAGCCGCCGCGAGCCGCCAGCTCGCGCAAGCCATCGAGTCCTGGCCGTGGCCTGATGACGGCACCGAAAAGCCAGATGCGTTTGTGCACAAACTCGTGATGACAAGCCGCCTCGCAGCAGAAAACGCCCACCTCTGAAGGGGGCCCGCACACGCCAAGGGAAGCGCTTGAAAAAAGAGGAATACGTCGAGAAATTCGCGCCACTGGTCAAGCGCATCGCCTACCATCTCATGACGCGGCTGCCGGCGAGCGTGCAGGTCGATGATCTCATCCAGGCCGGGCTCATCGGGCTGCTGGACGCCGCCAACCATTACGATGGCACCCAGGGAGCCCAGTTCGAGACCTACGCCGTGCAACGCATTCGCGGTGCGATGCTGGACGAGCTGCGCCACGCCGACTGGCTGCCGCGCACGGTGCGCAAGAATCTGCGCCAGATCGAAGCCGCCATCAGCAAGCTGGAACAGTCTCTCGGCCGTCCGCCCACGGAATCCGAACTCGCTCAGGAGCTGAACGTCTCCCTTGCCGACTATCAGCAGATGCTGCTGGATGCGCGAGGCCACCAGCTCGTGTACTACGAGGATCTGCAGGACTCGGAAGGGGCGGATTTTCTCGAGCGCCACCATGCCACGGATGCCGACAATCCCCTGCGCATCCTGGAAGACCAGGGCTTCCGCCAGATGCTCGTGGAAGCGATCAAGAGCCTCCCGGAGCGAGAGCGCCAGATGATGGCCATGTACTACGAGCAGGACCTCAACCTGCGGGAGATCGGCGAGGTCCTGGGAGTGACTGAATCCCGCGTCTGCCAGCTCCATACCCAGGCGGTGGCGCGGCTGCGCGCCAAGCTCCGGGAGTGGCTCGAGAGCTGACCGTGGTCCCCTCCCCCGTGCCGCCGCCCTTTCCAGTCACCATCTGAGCAGCCCATGGATTTCATCAGCCTGATCGGTATCCTGCTCGCCCTGGCCGCCGTCCTCGGCGGCCAGATCCTGGAAGGCGGCCATGTCGGCTCGCTCATGCAAATCACGGCCTTCGTCATCGTCATTGGCGGCACGGCGGGCGCAGTCATGCTGCAAAGCAGTTTGCCCACTTTTCTGCGCGGTATGCGCATGGTGAAGTGGGTATTCGTGCCACCACCTCTCAACGCCGAGCCCTTGATACAGAACATCACCCAATGGAGCAGCACCGCGCGCAAGGGCGGCCTGCTCGCCCTGGAACCCCTGATCGACGACGTGACGGATCCCTTCACCAAGAAAGGGCTGCAGATGCTGGTGGATGGTGCCGAGCCGGAGACTCTGCGCGACACGCTCCAGGTGGAGATCGACGCCTACGAGGACCAGCAGCGCCAGGCTGCGCGCGTATGGGAATCCGCGGGCGGTTACGCCCCCACCATCGGCATCCTGGGTGCGGTGCTGGGGCTCATCCACGTCATGGAAAACCTTTCCGATCCCTCCAAGCTTGGCGGCGGCATCGCCGTCGCCTTCGTGGCTACGGTCTATGGCGTGGGTTCTGCCAATTTGCTGTTCCTGCCCATCGCCAACAAGCTCAAAAGCCTCATCGCCCGCGAGATCACCCTGCGCCACATGCTGGTGGAAGGACTCATCTCAGTGGCCAACGGCGAAAATCCCCGCCTCATCGAGCGCAAGCTACGGGGCTACCTGGCCTGACACGGGCACTCAAGACCTAAGGCGCGCTGCCGATAATGGGAGGATCATGAGCCCCCGCATGCGGCGCAAACGCCACGAAGACCACGAGAATCACGAGCGCTGGCTCGTCTCCTACGCGGACTTCATCACCCTGTTGTTTGCCTTCTTCGTCGTGATGTATGCCATCTCCTCCATCAATGAAGGCAAATACCGGGTGCTCTCGGATGCCCTCATCAACGCCTTCCGCAATGCGCCGTCCTCGATCAACCCCGTGGAATTCGAAGCCCGGCTCTCCCCAGGAACCGGCACCCAGCCGATCAAGGCGGCGCCGGTGAAAAGACCCGACAGCGAGCCGGACCCACGCCTGCGCAAGCAGACCGAGAACATGAAAAGAATCGCCCAGGATTTGCTGCAGGTCATGGCGCCACTCATTAAAGAAGGCCAGGTGCGCGTCACCCAAAGCCAGCGGGGCGTCACCATCGAGATCAACGCGGCGGTATTGTTTCCACCGGGTTCCGCCACCCTCCAGGGCGAACCCGTGAAGGTACTCGCGGCGGTCGCGAAATTGCTCGCCCAGGTGCCCAACAAGATCCAGGTGGAGGGCCATACCGACGACAGCCCCATCAACACCGCCCTTTACCCCTCCAACTGGGAGCTGTCCACCGCGCGCGCCGCTAGCGTGGTGCGCCTGTTTGAAGCCAATGGCGTGAGTCCCGACCGGCTGGTGGCGGTGGGCTATGCCGACAACCGGCCGCTGGCACCCAACACGGACGAACAGAACCGGGCCCGCAACCGGCGCGTGACGCTGCTTGTGATCGCGGAAACGCCGGAGAAAGTGAAAGACATTCCAATAGCGGGCGTGCTAGACAACCGCAACGGGAAATGAGCCGCGGGGAACCCCGCTTTCTGCGCGTTCATCTCTCGCCCTCCCGCCAGGCCGCGAACGTCAGGCGGGATCGTTGCCGTCGTTCACCGCAAGCGGCAACCACAGCATCCTGCATAAGGCACGGCTAGGCCTTGCCCAAGGGCCGACCCGCGGGGCCAGGACAGGGTTGCCCATCCGGGCCGTAGGCGTGCGCCACATCTTGCGCGGCGCCGTGCAGTACCGCCAGGGCCTGCTGGTTGTGTTGCAGGCGCGCCTGGATCAGCGCACCGTTCTCCTCGTTTAGGGCACGCGCCGCGCGCGCGACTTCCAGCAATGCGTGCCAGAGCCTGCGCACACCGCTTCTGTCCGCCGGATCGAAACGATCACACCAGGCTGCGATGCCCGCCTGATCGGGCTGCCCCGTTAGGTTCACCAACTGGCGGTTGCGCGCCTCGGCCAGTTGCGCCAGATGAGCCACCTGCGCCGATTTGCGTTGGGCGAGTGCCATCAGCCCGTCTGCATCGCCCGTTGACAGGGCGGCCTGTTCTTCACGGAGCAAGGCGTGCAGGGTCTGGTAAGCGATCTGCTCCGCCTGCAGCGCGGCGGTCAGGGCCTCGAAATGTTGCAAGGCGGAATCCTGTGTCATGGCGTGGACCTATCGCCACCTTCCGGGCGGCGCAATCGTGGCGCGCCGAGTAAAACGCCGTTCCCCTAGCCCTTGCGGCTTAACACCATCTCCTTGACGGTGGCAATCAGGCGATCGGCGATCGCATCCGGATTGACCTTGAAGCGTCCCTCGCTGATGGCCCGCTTGATGGCCTCGACGCGGGCGGTGTCCACCACCTCGACCCGCTCGAGCTCGCTTTCCAAGGCCTGCAATTGCGAGGATAGGGGATTGATGTCCACCTTTTCCGACGCAGCGGACGAGGTGGCTGGGCGGTTGGCACGACCTGCCCCGGCTTTCTTCGCCGGGGCCTGGGTGGCCTGGGTCTTGCCCACCGGCTTGGAGGAGTTGTCAATTTTCAAGGCATTTCCCTTCGCTATCAGTGGAGCGGGAAAGGCAGCCCGCCTTGCCAGGGTTTTCGGCGGCAAAGCCTGAAACTTGAGCGCGCCCCATGACAATCTCGCCATGGGGCCGCTTCCCACGCAGGCCGCGCGAGGCAAGGCTTCCAGGGGCGGGACCGGGCTCGACACCCGGAGCTCACAACGTCTCAGTTTACCACCAGCCCATGGCTGCGTTCGCGACCAAGCCCTTCAGTAACTGACCTCGACACTCCCATCGGGGCGCGCCACCCCGCTCACTGTCTGGCCCGAGGCGGTGCGGACCTGTACACTCTGACCCGCGCTGGCATTGTTGAGGGCCCGTCCTTCCGCACTCACGCTAAAGCCGCTTCCTTGGGCGATGAGCTTCACGATCTGCCCCTGACGGATCACCAGCGGCGCACGTAGCATGTCCTGGCGCAGGGGATAGCCCGGCAGCAAGCCTACGTTCAGGGTCTGGCCCACCGCCTGGGCAGGATCGGTGAGCAGCCCACTTGGCAACTCGGTCACCTCCTGTGTCTGTACCACCAGGTCTTCGCGAGTGAGCTGGCGCCCGGCGGGCAGCGGGCGGGCGGCCGTCACCACTGGCAACTGCACGCGCACGGTGACCGGTACGTAAACCGTCCAGTTCGCCCCGGCGGCACAGCGCACACCCACATTTACGCTGCCCCATAGACGCACTCCGGGGGGCAAGAACACTTGCAGGCGCTGGCAGGCAGGAAGACGAAGCCCCGGATCGACGCTTCCGACCTCGACCCGGATTTCGCCCGCTTGCCCTGCAAGCTGCTGGTATGCGAACCGCTCCACCTCACGGCGCAGGGTATCCGGCGCGGCGAGCGCGCTGAATGCCGGCAGCAGCATCAGTCCAAGCTGGATTGAGCGCCGCAGGCGCGCTAAAGTTGCGCGCGTCATGCGTCGCAAATGAGAACGAGCCGAATCGAGCACAGTACGATTGTAGCAGGCTGCGCCCGCCCCGCAGGGGCCTCAAGTGGCGCCCGCAAGCGTCGTTTGAAGGAAAACCGAACAGCATGCCCCCAGCCAGCAACCCCACCGAACTCGCGCGCGAAACATTGAAACAACTCGCAGCGCGGCGCATCGCTCCCACACCCGAAAACTACCAGCGCATCTACCGCGAACTGGCAGGCACGGCCCCCGAAACGGCGGCAGCGGAAGGGGTGGAGGAAAATCTGGCGCGGATACTGGAAAGCCTGGGCAGCCAGCTTCCCGCTCAGGCGCCACGCCTGCGCCAACTCGCCCAGGCGGTGGAAGCGCGCGACTGGGAAACCTTCGGCAGCACGCTGGGAAGCCTGGTCAAACCCCAGGAAGAGGCACCAGCCAACTGGGCGGAGATCATTCGCGAGTTGATTCGCCAGTGGGATTTGAAACAGTTGGGTCTGACCACGCCGCGCAAGAAGGAAGCACTTGAACGGGTGCTCATCAATTTCGGGCGCAATCCCACAGTCCTCGCGCAAAAGCTCGCTGCGCTCACGCGGGTCTGGGCAGAAGGGGCCAGTGGCCCCTCCGACATCAAGCTGGCCCCGCCTATCCCGGAAGTTCCCATCGATCGCCGCGGCGCGCCGATTAACGTCCCGCTAGTGGAAGAGCTGCCCGCCCTGCTGGCGGAGCTCTTGGCCCAGGCGCTGCGAGAGGGTGTGCTGCCGCGCCTCGGCCATGTGCCCAGGTTGGCGGCACAAGCCGAGCGTCTCGCCGAACAGGCACGCAACGCCCGCACACCCGAGGACTTCGCCATCCTCTCCCAAGCCCTGCGTCAGTTCTGGATCCAACTGGAACTGCAGACCGAGGCCGAGGCGGGCGTGCTGGATGGCCTGATGCGTTTGCTTAGGCTAGTGATCGAAAACATCAGCGAGCTTTTGCTGGACGATCAATGGTTGCGCGGCCAGCTCACCGTGGTCCAGGACATCATCAGCCGCCCGCTTAACGCACGGGTGATCGCCGATGCGGAAAAGCGCTTCAAGGAAGTGATCTTCAAGCAGGGCACTCTCAAACATAGCCTGAACGAGGCGAAGACCACGCTCAAGAATCTGGTGACGGTATTCATCGAGCGCATCACTGAAATGTCGGAGAGCACTGGTGGTTATCGCAAGAAAATCGAGCGTTACACGGAAATCCTCAGTGGCACCGAGGACCTGCCTACCCTGAACCAGATCCTGCAAGACATCCTGGCCGACACGCGCAGCATGCATCTGGACATGGTGCGCTCCCACGACGAATTGGTCGCCGCCCGGCAACAAGTGGAAGCGGCCGAGGCACGCATCAAACAACTCGAAGCGGAGCTAGGCGAGATCTCGGAACTGGTGTACCAGGACTATCTCACCGGCACGCTCAACCGGCGTGGCTTGGAGGATGCCTTCGAGCGGGAATTCGCCCGTGCCGAGCGGCACGGCTTACCCGTTTCCATCGCCCTATTGGACGTGGACCACTTCAAGCGCTTGAACGACACCTATGGCCACGAGGCGGGCGACCAGGCGCTCGTCCACCTGGCCAAGGTAGTGAAGGACATCCTGCGTCCCACCGATGTGGTCGCGCGCTATGGCGGCGAGGAATTCGTCATCATCCTGCCGGACACCACGGCAGAAGACGCAGTCAAGATCATGACCCGCCTACAGCGCAACCTCACCAAGCATTTCTTCCTCCACGACAACCAGCGCATCCTCATCACCTTCAGCGCCGGCGTGGCCCAGCGGGAAGGGCGTGAAAGCGCAGAATCCATGATCGCGCGCGCCGACGAAGCCCTCTACCGCGCCAAACAGGCCGGCCGCAATCGCGTCTTTCTCGCCAAACCGCTGCAAAGTTCTGCCGGCTGAAGCGGCAAAGTTTGCCGCTTAGCACCCACCAAGCTGCCGGCAGGTGTTGCCGGTGGCCTGCTGCAACCACCTCTTCCTCTGGGGTTTTGGCCGCGTCCGAGCGTTGGCACGCTTGCTGCTAGTCACGCCTCGGCAGATCAGGAAAGGTGCGATGATGGTGGACAAACTGGATCGTCTGTTCGAAGGCCACGCCGCGGCACTGAAGCTCGCGAGCTTCCGACAGCAGCTTTTGGCCTCCAATATCGCCAACGCCGACACACCCCACTACAAGGCCATGGACATCGACTTCGCGGCGGAGTTGAAGCGGGTCATAGACGGCGGTGCTGCAGCCGGCAGCCTGGTCACTACACATCCGCGCCATCTACCTGGCAACAGCGCCAACCCTTTGGGCGCCCAGGTGCGCTACCGCAGTGACGTCCAAGGCAATATCGACGGCAACACCGTGGACATGGACCGGGAGCGCGCCCAGTTCGCCGAGAACGCACTGCGCTATGAAGCCATCGTGCGCGTGCTCAACACTCAGATCCAGCACATGAAAGCGGCGCTGCGCACCCAGTAACCCAGGAGGACCCATCATGTCCCTGTTCAACGTGTTCCACATTGCCGCCAGCGCGCTGACCGCCCAGTCTCAGCGCCTGAACGTGGTGGCCAGCAATCTGGCCAACGCCGAGAGCGCCACCAGCGTCAACGGCGGCCCCTACCGCGCCAAACAGGTCGTATTTGAAGCCATTCCCATGAGTGGGGGCAGCGTGCAGGCCGGATTAGGCGTGGCGGTGCGCGAGGTGGTGGACGATCCTTCCCCCCTGCGTCGCGTGTATGACCCGCGCCATCCCGCAGCGGACAAGGACGGTTACGTCACCTACCCCAATGTGAACGTGGTGGACGAGATGGTGAACATGATCTCCGCCTCTCGCTCGTACCAAAACAACGTGGATGTGATGAACACCACCAAAGCCATGATGCTCAAGCTGCTGACCCTGGGTCAGTGAAAGGACGCCTGCCATGACCACCGCCGTCTCCCCCGTCACCGCCAGCAGCAGCCAGACTGCGCGCTCAGCCGATGCCGTGGCCGCCAGCGAAGATCGCTTTCTCAAGCTGCTAGTGGCGCAGATGAAGAACCAAGACCCCTTGAACCCCTTGGACAACGCCCAGGTGACGAGCCAGATGGCACAACTTTCCACCGTCACCGGCATCAACAAGCTGGCGGACCTGGTGCAAAGCATCGCGGGTGCGCTCACTCAGGCGCAGTCCCTGCAAGCCGCCGGCATGATCGGCCGCGGCGTGCTCACCGAGGGGAGCACGCTGTTGCTGCGCGATGGTGTGGGGCTGGCAGGCTTCGAGCTTTCGGCCCCCGCCGATCAGGTGCTGGTGGTGATCAAGGACGCCGCCGGTCAGTTGGTCCATAGCGCCAACCTGGGCGCGCAGCCAGCCGGCGTGAACGTGTTTCAGTGGGATGGTGTGCGCGATGACGGGCAACCCGCCGCCAGCGGCACCTATCGCTTCGAGGTTAAGGCACGTGCCAATGGCCAGGTCGTAACAGTCACGCCGCTGTCCCATGGCACCGTGGCCAGCGTGAGCCTGAACCGCGGGCAGGTGGAACTGAATCTTCTCGATCTGGGCGCAGTGACGCTGTCCCAGATCAAACAGGTCATGTAAGGCCAGCCAGCGAAAGGAGAATGCAATGAGCTTCCAGCAGGGTCTATCCGGTCTCAATGCCGCCGCCAAGAATCTCGACGTGATTGGCAACAACGTGGCCAACTCCTCCACCGTGGGCTTCAAAGCTTCCCAGGCGCAGTTCGCCGATGTCTATGCCGCTTCCCTCGCGGGCGCGACGGGCCTGGCCGCAGGCATCGGCACCAAGGTGGCCACCATCGCCACCCAGTTCACCCAGGGCAACATCAGCGTCACCAACAATCCCCTGGACATCGCCATCAACGGCAAAGGCTTCTTCCGCGTCGACCAGCAGGGAACCATCTTCTACACCCGCAACGGGCAGTTCCAACTAAACAAGGACGGCTACATCGTCACTGCCGCCGGCGAGAATCTCACCGGCTACGCCGCCAATGCCAATGGCCAGATCCTGCCGGGCGCGCTGGTGAACCTGCAGCTCTCTCAGGCAGACATCGCGCCCTCGCCCACTGCCAAGGCCAACGTGCTGGTCAACCTCGATTCACGCCAGACCACGCCCACGGCGGCCTTCAACTACCTCGACCCCATCACCTACAACAGCTCCACATCTATGACGGTGTACGATAGCTTGGGGAATGCCCAGACCTACACGTTCTACTTTCGCAAGACCGCGGGCAACACCTGGGCCGTCTATAGCAGCCTGACCAACCCCTCTGGCACCACCACGTTGCAGAACGGGGGCAGCCCCATCACCACGCTGGGCTACAACACCTCCGGCGTGCTGACGAGCGGCGCGGTGGTCACCGCCAATGTCCCGGCGATCGATCTGGGAACGGGCGCTGCCGCGCTTTCTTTCCAACTGGATTTCACCGGCTCCACCCAGTTCGGTAGCCCCTTCTCGGTGAACGCCATTACCCAGGACGGCTATACCTCGGGCCGGCTGACGGGTTTTGCCATCGACGACAATGGCATCATCCAGGCTCGCTATTCCAACGGCCAGAACAAAGCGCAGGGCCAGATCGTGCTGGCCAATTTCACCAACCCACAGGGCCTGCAGCCGTTGGGCAACACCTTGTTCGCCGAGACGGCGACGTCCGGCCAGCCCCTGGTGGGTGCCCCGGGCAGTGGCGCGCTGGGTGTGCTCCAGTCTTCTGCCACCGAGGATTCCACGGTGGATCTCACGGCGGAGCTGGTGAACATGATCACCGCCCAGCGGGTGTATCAGGCCAATGCCCAGACCATCAAGACCCAGGACGCGGTGTTGCAAACCCTGGTGAACCTGCGTTAAGGATTGGGACCCCTGCCATGGACCGTCTCATTTACGTCGCCATGACCGGCGCCCGCAACGTGCTGGCGCAGCAGGCCACCAACAGCCACAACCTGGCCAATCTCAATACCAGCGGCTTCCGCGCCCAGCTCGACAGTTTCCGCGCCGTACCGGTAGTCGGCGCACTGCTGCCCACGCGCACCTATGCCGTGGATGCGACGGTGGGCACGGATTTCCGGCCAGGCGTAGTGCATACCACCGGCCGCCCCTTGGATGTGGCCATCCATGGTCGCGGCTGGATTGCGGTGCAGGCGCCCGATGGCAGCGAGGCCTACACCCGCAATGGCAGCCTAAAGCTCAATGCCAATGGCGTGCTGCAGACACGCGATGGTTTCAATGTGCTGTCGGATGCAGGCCCGATCACAGTGCCGCCAGATACCGAGCTCACCATCGCCAAGGATGGCACGCTGTCCACCGTGCCTGGCACCAACCAGAAAAACCAGATCACGGAAGTGGGCCGCATCAAGCTGGTGAACCCGCCCGAAACAGAGCTCGTGCGCGGCGAGGACGGTCTGTTCCGGCTCGCCAACGGAGGGCGCGCACCCGCCGACGATGGCGTGGTGCTACACACCGGCGCGTTGGAGACCAGCAACGTAAATCCGGCGGAAGTGCTGGTGAATCTGATCTCCCTGCAGCGCCAGTTCGACCTGCAGATGAAGCTGATCCAGAACGCCGAACAAAATGCCGCCAAGGCCGCCGCCCTTCTCAACCTGAACGGATGACACCATGATTCGCTCCCTGTGGATTGCCAAGACCGGACTGGATGCCCAGCAGATGAACATCGACGTGGTGGCCAACAATTTGGCCAACGTGAGCACCACGGGCTTCAAACGCAGCCGTGCAGTGTTCGAGGATCTGCTCTACCAGACGCTGCGCCAGCCAGGCGCGAAATCGTCCCAGCAGTCCGAGATTCCATCGGGTCTGCAGCTGGGCACGGGTGTGCGGCCCATCGCTACCGAACGCATCTTCACCCAAGGCAATCTCACCCAGACCGGCAACCCTCTGGATCTGGCCATCAATGGCAATGGCTTCTTTCAGATCACCCTGCCCGATGGCACCACCGCCTACACCCGTGATGGCTCGTTCCAGATCAACAGCCAAGGCCAGGTGGTCACTGCCAGTGGCTACACGGTGGCGCCCGCCATCACCATTCCCGCCAACACCTTGAGCATCACCGTGAGTCCGGACGGGATCATCTCGGTACAGCAGGCGGGCAACCCCACCCCGGTGCAGGTGGGGCAATTGCAACTGGCGAGCTTCATCAATCCCGCGGGCCTGCAGAGCATGGGCGAAAACCTTTATCTGGAAACCGCCGCCTCCGGCGCGCCCTCTACCAATACGCCGGGCACCAATGGGCTGGGTGTGCTCAACCAGGGCTACCTGGAGACCTCCAACGTGAATGTCTCCGAGGAACTGGTGAAGATGATCGAGGCTCAGCGCGCCTTCGAGCTCAACTCCCGCGCGATCAGCGCATCCGACCAGATGCTCCAACGTCTGGCCCAGCTGTAACGGAGGCCCACATGGCACGCCTAATCGTGTCCTTCGCCGCGCTGCTGCTCACGGCCTGCGCCACCGTGCCGCCCACCAACGTGCATCAACCGATGACGGCACGGCCGGCGCCCCCACCAGTGGCAGCGCCTGCCGACGGTGCCATCTATCACGCCAATGCGCCGCTTACCCTGTTCGAGATGAAGCGTGCGCGCAACGTGGGGGACATCCTCACCATCCAGATCAACGAGAAGACCGCCGCCACCAAGAAGGGCAACAGTGCTGCCTCCCGCCAGAGCAGCAATACCGTGACCGTGCCTACCATCCTCGGACTGCCGGGCAAGTCCTTCCAAGGCATGGAACTGTCCACCTCCGGCAACCACAAGTTCGAAGGCAAGGGTGAAAGCAACAGCAGCGACACCTTCACCGGCACCATTACAGTGACGGTGATCGAAGTGCTACCCAATGGGAATCTGCTGGTGTCCGGCGAGAAGCAGTTGGGCATCAACCAGGGCACGGAATACATTCGCTTCTCCGGCGTGGTGGATCCCACCACCATCGGGTTTGGCAACACGGTATCTTCCACCCAAGTCGCGGACGCCCGCATCGAATACCGGGGCAACGGCTATGTGGACGAGGCTCAGATCATGGGCTGGCTCGCCCGCTTCTTCCTCACTTTCCTGCCCTTCTGACGAGGAGACGACATGAAAGCGCGCTGGCTTTACCTGCTGTGCTTCGCCGCCTGCTTAAGCGGCCCGGTCGCTGCCGAGCGCATCAAGGACCTGGCCATGGTACAGGGTGTACGCAGCAACCAGCTCATTGGCTATGGCTTGGTGGTGGGCCTGGATGGTAGCGGCGACCAAACCACCCAAACACCGTTCACGGTGCAAAGCATTGCCAACATGCTCACTCAACTGGGTGTGAACCTGCCGCCTGCCGCAGCCACCGGGCTGCAACTCAAGAACGTGGCAGCCGTGATGGTCACCGCAAGCCTCCCCCCGTTTGCCAAACCGGGCCAGACCATCGACGTCACCGTGTCTTCCTTGGGCAACGCCAAGAGTCTGCGGGGTGGCACCCTGCTCATGACGCCCCTCAAGGGCGCGGATGGCCAAGTCTATGCCATCGCCCAAGGCAATGTGGTCATCGCCGGCGCAGGTGCGGCCGCGGCAGGCTCCAGCGTGACGGTTAACCATTTGAGCGCGGGCCGCATTCCCGCCGGTGCCACCGTGGAGCGGTCGGTGGCCAGCCCCTTGACCCAGGGTGATACGGTTCAGCTCGAGCTGCATTCCACCGACTTCACCACCGCCAACCGGGTCGTGCAGTCGATCAACAACGCCTTCGGAGCGGGCACCGCGGTGGCGCTGGACGGCCGCATGGTGCAAGTGCGCGCGCCGCGTGATCCCAGCGCAAGGGTGGCGTTTCTCGCACAGGTGGAAAACCTCAACGTGATCGCAGGCGACGCGCCGGCCAAGGTCGTGCTCAATGCGCGCACCGGCTCGGTGGTGATGAACCAGGCAGTGCAAGTGGATACCTGCGCGGTGGCCCACGGCAACCTGTCGGTAACCATCACCAACGAGCCCAGGGTGAGCCAGCCGGGACCCCTGTCCGGTGGTCAGACCGTAGTAACCCAGCAGGCGCAGATCGAAATCAAGCCCGAGAAAGGCAACCTTATCACCATTCCCACCAGCGTGAATCTGGCGGAAGTGGTGAAAGCCCTCAATGCCGTCGGCGCCACGCCGCAGGATTTGCTGGCCATTCTACAGGCCATGAAGGCTGCGGGAGCGCTGCGCGCGGAGCTGGAGATCATCTGATGTCCGGCGCGGCCGCGCTCGCCCTGGATCCCCGCACCCTGGCCGGTTTGCACCATGCGGCCAAGGCCGATGGCCCGGGCTCGCTGGCGGCGGTGGCACGGGAATTCGAAGGTTTGTTTTTGGGCATCCTGCTGAAAAGCATGCGTGCCACCGCGCCCCAGGGCGGACCGTTCGATAGCGACACCACCCGCCTCTATCGCGAGTTGGCCGACCAGCAGCTTGCCCATAGCCTGGCGACTTCGGGCCGCGGCATGGGTATCGCCGACATGCTACTCGCCCAGGTGCAAGGCGCGCCCAGCGCAAACGGGAGTCAGGACCGCACACCTCTGCCTCTAGCGCGCAAGACCAAGCCCATTGATCTTGAGCGCACGCCATCCGCCCTTCCCCTCAAGACCCGTATGCCCGGCAGCGACATGATGCCTCTAGCAGGGATGCCGGTGGCGCCCACCACGACGCCAGGCCCCAAGGCCTTCGTCTCAGCGGTGTGGGATCACGCAGTGGCAGCGGCCCGCGCGCTGGGGGTGCCGCCTGCCTTCCTGGTAGCCCAAGCGGCCCTGGAATCCGGCTGGGGCGCGCGGGAGATTCGCCTACCGGACGGTCGCCCCAGCCACAACCTGTTTGGTATCAAGGCCGGCAGCGAATGGCGTGGTGCCACGGTGGACATCCCCACCACGGAGTACGTGAACGGCAAGGCGCAAAGCAAGCTGGCGCGCTTCCGGGCCTACGACTCCTATGGGGAGGCCTTCGCCGACTATGCGCGCCTGCTCGGGCGGTCCGAGCGCTTCCGGGCCGCACGACAGGTCACCGATTTCACGGCCTTCGCTCAGGCCCTGCAGCAAGCAGGTTATGCCACGGACCCCGCCTACGCGGCGAAACTGACACGGGTGATGGCCAGCGCGACCTTCCGGGAGGCGATGGCGGCGTGAGTCAAGAAAACCATCACACCGCCGTTAATAGCAAACGAGCCGGCCTGGATAGCCTTCCCACGCCGGCAGGAGCAGACTCATGACCAGCAGCATCATCGACATCGGCGTGCGCGCCCTCAACGTGGCCCAGTATGGGCTGGTCACCACGCAGCACAACATCGCCAATGTCAACACGCCGGGTTTCCACCGTCAGGAAATCCGCCAATCGACGCTCTTGCCCTTCGGTACCGGTGCCGGCTGGCTCGGCCAAGGGGCGAAGGTGGATACGGTCAAGCGCATCTACAACGAGTTCCTCGACAACCAGGTGCTGGCCACCACGGCACAAAGCGCCTTCTTCGAGACTTATTCGTTCCAGGTGCGCCAGTTGGACAACCTGCTGGGTGATCCCAACTCGGGCCTATCGCCTGCCCTGCAGCAATTCTTTACCGGCGTGCAGACGGTGGCCAACGACCCCGCCTCGGTGCCGGCGCGGCAGTTGCTGATCTCCAGCGCCCAGGCCTTGGTGGCGCGCTTCAACGCCATGGACCAACGCATCCAGGGCATACGCGAAGGGGTCGATACCCAGCTTCAGGGGGTGACCGCCGAGATCAATGCCTATGCCGCTCAAATCGCCCAACTCAACGAAAAAATCGTGCTCGCCCAGAACACCAACCGCCAGCCGCCTAACGATCTGCTGGATCAACGCGACCAACTCATCGCCGAGCTCAACGAGCGGGTACGCGCCACCGTGGTGAAGCAGGACGATGGCACCTTCAACGTCTTCATCGGTAACGGTCAGGCCCTGGTGGTGGGCCATGTGCCCTTCCGGCTCGCGGCGGTGCGCTCCACCCTCGACCCGGACAATCTCGACGTGGTGCTTCAAACTGGTGGCGGGGGGCAGATCGCCTTGAACCAGCTCGATCTCACCGGCGGCAAGCTGGGGGGGCTGCTCGCCTTCCGGCGTGAGGCGCTGGATGCGGCCCAAAACGGTCTAGGGCGCGTGGCGGTAACCCTTGCCGAAACCTTCAACAACCAGCACCGCCTGGGACAGGACCTGCTGGGTGCGCTCGGAGGGGATTTCTTCAAGCTGGCCAGCACCACGCCCACGGTGAAAGCCAGTGACGCCAACACCGGCACAGGCGTGCTCTCGGCCAGCCTGGTCACCAGCAATGCCGGCGCAGCAGCCCTCACCACCGGCAGCTACCGCCTCACCTATCAAGCCGGCAGCAACAGCTACGTGGTGGAAGACCTGGTCAACCACACCACCAACACGGTGGCTGCCGGCTCGCTGGCCACCGCCATTCCGGGGCTCACCCTCTCCATGACGGGCAGCCCGACCGATGGCGACAGCTTCCTAGTGCTGCCCAGCCGCTACGGCGCGCGCGATATCTCGCTTGCCATCGACGACGTCAACCGCATCGCCGCGGGGGCCCCCATCCGCGCCAGCGCTGCCGTGAGCAACACCGGCAGCGCCACCATCACGCCGGGCACGGTGGATGCGACCAGTCAGCCGCCTTTGAATCCTAACCTGCTAGCGCCTGTGACCATCACCTTCACCAGCCCCACCACTTTCGACGTGAGTGGCGTGGGCACCGGCAATCCCACCGGGCTTAGCTACACCTCCGGCGGCGCCATCAGCTTCAATGGCTGGACGGTTCAGATCAGCGGCGTGCCGGCGGCAGGCGATACCTTCACCATCGGGCCCAACACCGGTGGCATCGGCGATGGCCGCAATGCGTTGGAACTCGCCGCCTTGCAGATCCGCAATCTCCTGGCCGGCAACACCACCACCTACCAGGGTGCCTACAGTCAGATGGTGAGCGCGGTGGGTAGCCGCTCCCAGGAGGTGCAGATCAACGCCAAGGCCCAGGCGGCGCTGCTCACCCAGACCAAACAGGCCCAGCAAGAGGTGTCGGGCGTGAACCTGGACGAGGAAGCGGCCAATCTCCTGCGCTACCAGCAGGCCTACCAGGCCGCAGCCAAGGTCGTCCAGACCGGTAACATCCTGTTCGATACCATCCTCGGATTGCGTTGACGGGAGTCGACCATGCGCATCAGCAGCCCCATGATCTATGAGCTGGGTGTCTCCGCCATCCAGAACCGCACTTCGGAGCTCGTGAAGTTCCAGCAGCAGCTGGCCGCCGGACGGCGCCTGCTCGCCCCCAGCGACGATCCCGTCGCCAGCGCCCAGACTCTGGAAATCGCTCAGTCCCTGAGCGTCACTCAGCAATACCAGGCGAACATCACCCGCGCCCATCAGGCCCTCTCTCTGGAAGACACCGTGCTGGGGCAGATCGCGCGGGTCATCCAAGACGCCAAAGTCACCGCCATCAACTCAGGCAATCCCACCCTCTCGCCCGCCAATCTCCGGGCGCTCGCCGCCGAGCTCAAAGGCCGCTATCAGGAACTGCTGGGGCTGGCCAACAGCCAGGACGGTCAAGGCCAGTATCTGTTCGCGGGCTACCAGAGCCAGGTGCGCCCATTCACCCAGACGAGCGGTGCCGGCGTCTATGCCGGCGACCAGGGGATACGCAGTGTGCAGATCGCCGCGTCGCGCCGCATCGCCATCAACGATACCGGGCAAGACGTGTTCCGACCAGGCGTGGCCGGGCAGGATGTGTTCGCCACCCTGGACACCCTGATCAACCAGCTCGATACCGGCAGCATCACCGGCGCTCAGTTGAGCGCTGCCCTGTCTAGCCTGGACAATGCCCTCAACAACGTGCTGCGCGTGCGGGCCTCGGTGGGCGCGCGCCTGCGTGAATTGGATGCCACCGACGGCACCCATGGCGACAGCGTGCTGCAATACCAGACCACCCTGTCGGAGCTCACCGATCTCGACTACGCCAAGGCCATCACCGATCTCACCCGCACCCAGACTGCGCTGGAAGCAGCGCAGAAATCTTTCGTATCGATCAGCCAGCTCTCTCTGTTCAACTATATCGGTCGCTGATTGCCCCAGCTTGACGCGGCTGTGGTCCTGGCCCAAGCTGGGCCCATGCTGAGCGTACTCTCACGCGCCGCGATCCTCATCTGGCTTCTTGCTGGCAGCGGGCCGGTCCTGGCCCAGGCACCGGTGGTCTCCCCGCGGGTGCTCGCAAGCCTGCCCCACGACCGGCACGCGTTCACCCAGGGTTTGCTCTGGCACGCCGGCGCGCTCTATGAAAGCACCGGTGGCTATGGCGGCTCTAGCCTGCGCCGGGTCGATCCGCAAAGCGGTCGCGTGCTGGCCGTGCGTTGGCTCGCGCCCACTCTATTCGGCGAGGGCCTGGCCCGCGTCGGAGGGGCGCTTTTCCAGCTCACTTGGAAGGAAAACCGGTTGCTGGTCTATGACGCCGCGAGCCTCGCCCTCGTGCGGACCCTGAGCTATCCCTACGAGGGCTGGGGTGCTACCTGGAACGGCCGGCATCTCATCGTCAGCGATGGCAGCAGCCGCCTGCGCTTCCTCGAGCCAGACACGCTCGCGCTACGCCGCACCCTGGTCGTGCGCGACGGCACCACCCCGGTGGCCATGCTCAACGAACTGGAGTGGGCCAGCGGCGAGCTCCTCGCCAATGTCTATGGGAAGCCGCGCATTGCGCGCATTGACCCCGCTTCCGGCCGCCTGCGTGGCTGGCTGGATCTTTCGCCACTCGTTCCCCGCGAAACCCGCGCCGATCCCGAGGCCGTGGCCAACGGCATCGCCTACGATCCGCGCCGGCATGTGCTCTACGTCACGGGCAAACGCTGGCCGGTTTTGTTCAAGCTCGCCTGGCCGGAATCATGAAACAAGCCCGGCGGCTTTCCAGCTCGAATCTTGCGCGCCTCAACGCGCCGCAAGGGCGAGCATGAGCTCGTTGAGCGTGCGCACGAAGCGCGCCGGGTCTTCAAGCTGACCGCCTTCGGCCAGTTGCGCCTGATCGAACAAAATGCGGCTCCAGTCGGCAAAGCGCTGAGCATCCGTCTCGTCGCGCAGTCGCGCTACGATGGGATGGTGCACGTTGATTTCGAGAACGGGCTTCACCCCCGGCACGTTCTGGCCCGCGGCCTTGAGCAGGCGTTCCAGATTCATGCTCATCTCGTGCTCGCCGGTGACCAGGCAGGCGGCAGATTCCGTCAGGCGCTGCGATACCCGTACGTCTTTCACCGCATCGCCCAGCGCCTCCTTGATGCGCGCCACCAAGTCCTTGAACTGTTCCGCGTCCTCCTGGTGAGTCTTTTTTTCCGCTTCGTCCGCCAACTTGCCCAGATCCAGCTCGCCCTTGGCCACGGACGCGAGCGGCTTGCCCTCGAACTCATGCAAATAGGAAAGCATCCACTCGTCCACCCGATCGGAGAGCAGCAGCACTTCCACGCCTTTCTTGCGGAACACTTCCAGATGTGGACTGGTCTTGGCCGCCGCGTAACTGTCGGCGGTGACGTAGTAGATCTTGTCCTGTCCTTCCTTCATGCGCGCCACGTAGTCGGCCAGCGACACGTCCTGGGCATCACCCTCGGAGGCGGTGCTGGTGAAACGCAGCAGACGCGCCAGGCGCTCGCGGTTGGCAAAGTCCTCACCCAGCCCCTCCTTGAGCACGCGGCCGAATTCTTTCCAGAAGCGGGCGTATTTTTCCTTCTCGTTTGCGGCCAGATCCTCTAGCAGATCCAGCACCTTGCGCGTGGCACCGGCTCGGATGGCGTCGATGTCGCGCGAATGTTGCAAAATCTCGCGCGAGACATTGAGAGGCAGGTCGTTGGAATCGATCACGCCACGCACGAAGCGCAGGTAGTGCGGCATGAGTTTCTCCATGTCCTCCATGATGAAGACACGCCGCACATAGAGTTTGATGCCGTGGCGTTGCTGCCGATCCCACAGGTCGAAGGGTGCGTGCTGGGGAATGTAAAGCAGCAGCGTGTATTCCTGCTTACCTTCCACCTTGCTGTGCACATAGGCCAGCGGCGGCTCGAAGGCATGGGCCACGTGCTTGTAAAACGCCTCGTATTGCTCCGGCGTGATCTCGCTCTTGGGACGCGCCCACAGGGCGCTCGCTTGGTTGACCCGTTCCTCTTCGTCGCTGCCCTCCTTCTTCATCAGGATGGGTAGCGCAATGTGGTCGGAATACTTGTGGATGATGGCGCGCAGACGCCAGGGCTCCAGGAACTCGTCCTCGCCTTCCCGCAGATGCAGGATGACGTCAGTGCCGTGACCGGTCTTCTCCACGTTCTCCAGGGTGTACTCACCCTCACCGGTGGATTCCCACTTCACGCCATGCTCGGGCGCCAGACCGGCGCGGCGCGTGATCAGGGTGACGCGGTCAGCGACGATGAAAGAAGAATAAAAACCCACGCCGAACTGGCCAATCAGGTGCGCATCCTTGGCCTGATCGCCGGTGAGTTTCTCGAGGAATTCCCGTGTGCCCGAACGCGCGATGGTACCGATGTTCTCGATCACCTCGGCACGGGACATGCCGATGCCGTTGTCGGAAATGGTAAGCGTGCGCGCCGCCTTGTCCACAAAGACGCGAATCTTGAGATCATGATCGCCTTCGTAGAGGGCGGGATCGGACAACGCCTCGAAGCGCAGCTTGTCACAGGCATCGGAGGCGTTGGAGATGAGCTCCCGCAGGAAGATTTCCTTGTTGCTGTACAAGGAATGGATGACCAGGCGCAGCAGCTGTCTTACTTCCGCCTGGAAACCCAGGGTCTCTCGCGTGGGATCCACGGTCATGTTTCTCTCCCTCGTTTTGGCTAAAACGCGGGAGGAATGGGGACGGCATGCGCCCGCTTCAAGTCCCCGCCACTTCTAACGGCTAGCGGGCGGCACCGTGGGCCAAACTGAGCAGGACGCTGCCCGCTGGCTTTACGCCATGATCGGGTTCACCTTGCCCACGGGCGGGCTGGCAAGCGGCGGGCGCTTCAGGGGCGGGCCGCGCCCTGCAGATCCTTCAGGCGCACCGTCCGGTACTGATTGGGCAGGGCAAACAACAGGCGCCGCTCGGGCAAGCCGGTTTCGTAGCTCAACAACCGCCGCACCGAGCCATCCGCATCCGCCTCGTACAATGGCAGCCCGTTCTTGAGCCAAGCACCATGGTCGAACACGAACCGCGCCAGATCGCAGGGCTGGCGCAGCTCGGGCGGCGTGGCCTGATAAGTGACGCTCTGGCTGGCCGTCATGATGGCGTTGAACTCCGCCAAGGCCTGCACCACTTCCGGCAGGAAGGTGGGTGAAGCGGTGATCCGGCTGCAATGCTGCCCGTTGACCGTGATGTCGAAGGTGCGCCGGCCACGCTCGTCGGAGAGCAGATCCTCCTTCACTTCCCACTGCGCGGGACGGGCCACGGCCACGGGCCCTGGCTCGATCACCAGGATGGTACGCTGATCGTGGGTGACGTTGTAGGCAAGTTTCGCCTGGCGGTCGAACAGCAGGAAGTCGTCGCGATCCTGGCCGTAATCCATGCGCAGGTAGCGGTCGGTGACGAGATAACGGGTGACATAGCCGCCACCATCTGGCGGCTGATCCATGAAGCTCACCTCCACCATGCCCTCGGCACGGGCGGCGAGGGTGGCTGCCATGAGCAGCAGCGCCGCCAACCCTCTCATAAAGCGAGCCCCCGCGCCAGGTCTGCCTGGATGTCCTCCACCGCCTCCAGGCCGACAGCAATGCGGATGAGCCCGTCGTTGATGCCCGCCGCCGCGCGCTGCTCCGGCGTGAGCCGGCCATGCGTGGTCGTGGCGGGATGGGTGATGGTGGTCTTGGTATCACCCAGATTGGCGGTAATGGACAGCAGACGGGTGGAATCGATCACGCGCCACGCAGCCTCCTTGCCGCCTTTCACCTCGAAGGAGACGATGCCGCCACCGGTCTTCTGCTGGCGCATGGCGAGCGCATGCTGGGGATGGGAAGGCAGGCCGGGATAGAGCACGCG
The DNA here is from genome assembly GCF_039822265.1 of Thiobacter sp. AK1. NCBI lineage: Bacteria > Pseudomonadati > Pseudomonadota > Betaproteobacteria > Burkholderiales > Thiobacteraceae > Thiobacter > Thiobacter aerophilus. The sequence continues at coordinate 63,128 of NZ_JBAJEX010000008.1, read as the reverse complement.
CACCACCTTTGGCTGCGCCTCGAGCCACTGCGCCAGCGCCAGGGCATTGGCGGAATGAGCCTCCATGCGCAGGCGCAGGGTCTCTAGCCCCTTCAGGAACACCCAGGCGTTGAAGGCAGACAAGGTGGGTCCGGCAGTGCGCAGGAAAGTGTACACCCCATCCAGTAGCGCCTTGCTGCCCAGCACCGCACCGCCCAATACACGGCCCTGTCCGTCCAGATATTTGGTCGCGGAATGGATCACCAGGTCGGCGCCCAGTTTTAGCGGCCGCTGCAAGATGGGTGTACAGAAACAGTTGTCCACCGCCAGCCAGGCGCCATGGCGATGGGCGATGTCCGCCAGCGCGGCGATATCGCACACTTCGGTAAGAGGGTTGGAAGGCGTCTCGGCGAAGAACAGTTTGGTGTTGGGTCTGACCGCCCTTTCCCACTCGGCCACGTCAGTGGGCGAGACGAAGCTCACTTCGACGCCGAAGCGCTTGAGAATGTTGCTGAATAGCTGAACCGTTGCACCGAAGATGGCGCGCGAGGCGACGATGTGATCACCCGCCGAAAGCAATCCCATGGTGCACGCCAGGATGGCCGACATGCCAGAGGCGGTGGCGACACAGGCTTGCGCTCCTTCCAGCGCGGCAAGGCGCTCCTCGAACATGGTCACGGTAGGATTGGTGAAGCGGGCGTAGATGTTGCCGGGCTCCTCGCCGCTGAAGCGCTTGGCCGCCTGCTCGGCGGAATCGAACACGAAACTCGAGGTGAGGAAGAGCGCCTCGGAATGCTCGTGGAACTGGCTACGCTGGCTGCCAGCGCGCACCGCCAACGTGTCTAGCTGGTATTCATCACTCATGGTGTGCTCCTCGTTTGCGCCCCCAGCACAGACTTAAGCTGTGCGCAGATTGAGATCCAGCTGCCGGGTACCGGCACCGTCGGGATCTGCCGCCACGCCGCTGCGGCTTGCCTCCAGGCGCGCCAAATATTCTTCCGTGACGTCGCCCGTGATGTAATCGCCGTCGAAGCAGGACGTATCGAAGCGCGGAATGTCGGGGTGGCCTTCGCGCACCGCCGCCACCAGAGCATCGAGATCTTGGTAGATCAAGGCGTCGGCGCCGATCTCGCGACGAATCTCCTCGTCCGTGCGACCGGTAGCCAGCAATTCGGCGCGGGTGGGCATGTCGATGCCATAGACGTTGGGAAAGCGCACGGGTGGCGCGGCCGAGGCGAAATACACTTTGCGCGCCCCTACCTCCCGCGCCATCTGCACGATTTGCCGGCTGGTGGTGCCGCGCACGATGGAATCGTCCACCAGCAAGACGTTCTTGCCCTTGAACTCCACCGCCATCGCGTTGAGCTTTTGCCGCACGGATTTCTTGCGCACTGCCTGCCCCGGCATGATGAAGGTGCGGCCGATGTAGCGGTTCTTGATGAAGCCTTCCCGATAGAGAATGCCCAGCTCGTTGGCAAGCTGCAGCGCACTGGGTCGGCTGGTATCTGGAATGGGAATGACCACATCGATGTCCAGATGGGAGAACTCGCGCCGGATCTTGTCCGCGAGGCGCTCTCCCATTCGCAGCCGGCTGGCATAGACGGAAATGCCATTCATCACCGAATCCGGGCGCGCGAAATAGACGTACTCGAAGATGCACGGGCTCAGCAGCGGGCGTTGCGCGCATTGCTGGCTATAGAATCGGCCTGCCTCGTCCACGAAGATCGCCTCGCCCGGCTCGACATCCCGCAGCAGGGTGAAGCCCAAGGCGTCGAGCGCCACGCTCTCGGAAGCCACCATGTATTCCGGCCCCTGCTCCGTCTCCAACTTGCCCACCACCAGGGGGCGGATGCCATAGGGATCACGGAAGGCCAGCATGCCGTAGCCAGCGATCATGGCCACCACCGCATAGGCGCCCCGGCAGCGGCGGTGCACACCCGCCACCGCCTGGAAAATGTTGGCCACGTCGAGACGGTGATGGCTCGTGCTCTCCTGCAGCTCGTGGGCGAGTACGTTGAGCAATACCTCCGAGTCGGAGTTGGTGTTGACGTGGCGCAGGTCCTGACGGAACAGCTCCTGACGCAATGCATCGGTATTGGTCAGATTGCCATTGTGCCCGAGCACCACGCCAAAGGGCGAATTGACGTAGAAAGGCTGGGCTTCTGCGGAAGACGACGCGCTCCCCGCGGTGGGATAGCGCACGTGGGCGATGCCCATATTGCCCAACAGATCACGCATGTTGCGGGTGCGGAACACGTCGCGCGCCAAGCCGCTGCCCTTGTGCATGTGGAAGGTGCGTCCCTGGGACGTGACGATGCCCGCCGCATCCTGGCCGCGGTGCTGCAAAAGCTGCAGTCCGTCATAGAGCAGCTGGTTGACCGGCGAATGGGAAACGACCCCGATGATTCCGCACATGGTGCATCCTACTCGTACTTGATCTCTCGGCCGATGGCTTCTGGCAGCCAGGGGCGAAGCAGCGTCACCAACGCCTCCAACGGTGCGCTGAAGGTCGCGTTACGCCATTCCGGATGGCGCGGCAGGCTGGTGAGCCCCGCCACCACCATCAGTGCCAGCACGATCACCATGCCGCGCGCGAAACCGAATAGCGCGCCCAGCAGCCGGTCCAGCGGGCCGACACCCAAGAGCTTGAGAAACTGACCCACCGTAATGGAAAGCACAGTCATCATGAACAGCGCCGCGAAAAAAACCAACAGCCAGGCCGCGAGCATGCGCAACTGGCCGCTGGGTATGGTGCTGGGCAGAAGCGGCGCCACCTCGCCTGCATAGAGACTCGCCATCCAGAAGGCCACCACCCAGGACAAAAGCGCCATCACTTCCCGCAGGAAGCCCCGCATCACGCTCAGCAGCATCGATGTTCCGACGATGAAGAGCACGGCGTAATCGAACCACGTCATAGACCAGCTCACCGGACAGGCTGGCTAAGGAGCAGACGTCCGTTGCGGCTCACACCTTGCCCGCAGGTACCAGCTTTGAATCCAGCGGCTTGGCCTTCTGCTGGATCTTTTCTGCCGCCTCGCGCGTGGCATAGGGGCCGCTGCGCACTCGAATCTTGTCACCGGCAGCCGTCTTCACCACCTCGGTGAAGGTGGCGATACCTTTAGCCTTGAGTTCCGCCTGCCGCTGCGCGGCGTTCTTCGCCTCGGAAAAGGCGCCATACTGCACGTAGTAACGTTCGCTGCCGGTGTCGCTTTTCGGCGTGGCATGGGCGGCCTCCTTGGACGGCGCCGCTGTGTAACTGGGCGCGGGCTGCGTGCCCGTGGCCGGCTTGGCGGCAGCCGAGGCCGTTTCCCGCTTGGTGGGGACCACGGGGGCCGGAGCGGACGGGGTCGGTGCTGCGGCCGCGGTAGCAGCCTCTGTCGGTACGGACGCCGCAGGTGGGGGGGCAGGCAGGATCTTGGGTGCGACGCCCGTGGCATCCTGGGCTGGGATGTGGATGTCGATGGGTTGGGCGTCCTGGGGCGGCTTGTCGGCAGGCAAAAGCCATGGCACCACGACGACCACCAGCAACACCAGCACCACTGCTCCCACGAGACGGCGCCGGGCACGTTTACGAAACTTTATTTCCTCGTCGCTGAGCTGGGATGACTGGGTCATGGTGCAGGATCCTGGCTAGGCGCTGCCGGTGAGTTCCGCCAGCACCGCGGCGACCGTGTAAAACGATCCGAAAATCAAAATTCTATCACCTTGCGCCGCAGCCATACAGGCAGCAGCATGGGCGCTACGCACATCGGCGTAGGTGGCGCAGGGTGCCCCCCGCGCGAGACGGCGCACGCTGGCGGCAAGCGTCGTTGCAGGCGCCCCCCGTGGCGGGGGCAGCCCCGCCACGAACCAGGCATCCACCTGGTCCACTAGCGCCCGCACTACGCCTTCCATGTCCTTGTCCGCCAGCATGGCGCAGACCGCCAGGGTGCGGCCCGCAATCGGCGCTTGCGCGAGATTCGCCGCCAGCATACGCGCGCCTTGTGGATTGTGGGCGACATCGAGAATGCGCTGAGGAGGCCCCGGCACCACCTGAAAACGGCCCGGCAGGTGCACGCCCGCAAGCCCGGCACGGATCGCCTCCTCGGCAATGTTTACACGCGGCGCCAGCGCGAGCAGCGCCTCCACGGCCGCTGCGGCGTTGGCGTACTGGTAGGCGCCGATCAGGGCCGGTGGCGGCAGCGCTTCCAAGCAGACAAGGTGCCCCCCCGCACGCCGCCAGAACCGCCAGCCCGTCGTGCTTGGCTCCCAGCCAAAATCCCGCCCCAGGCAACGCAGATCCGCGCCGATGGCCTGGGCGTAAGCGACCAGGGTGGCAGGCGGATCGCAATCGGCGCAGATGGCAGGCCGGCCAGGGCGATAAATACCGGCCTTCTCCCGGCCAATGTGTTCCCGGTCGGGCCCTAGCCAGGCCATGTGATCGAGATCCACCGTGGTAACCACCGCCACCTCGGCATCGAACACGTTGACCGCATCCAGCCGTCCCCCCATGCCCACTTCCAGCACCGCCACCTCGACACCAGCCTCGACGAAGCACAACAGGGCCGCGAGGGTCCCGAACTCGAAATAGGTGAGCGAAACCTCGCCGCGGGCTGCCTCCACCGTGGCGAAGGCACGGCAAAGCGCAGCGTCCGTAACGGGCAGGCCATCGATGCGCACGCGCTCGTTGTAGGCGAGCAGATGGGGTGAGGTGTAGCAGCCCACGCGCCGCCCCGCCGCCACCAGCATAGCCTCGAGGAAGGCGCAGGTGGAACCCTTGCCGTTGGTGCCCCCGACGGTGATGATGGGGAAGCCGGGATCAAGTCCCAGGCGCGCGCGGACCGTGCGCACGCGATCGAGCGAGAGCTCGATAGCGGTGGGGTGGAGCTTTTCCAGATAGGCGAGCCAGTCCGCGAGGCGACGCGGCAAGGAGGGCCGCCCAGACATGGCAGGTCAGGCCGCAGCGGGTAGCCGCGTGAGCAGGGTGATGAGATTCGCGAGGCGGTCGCGCATCTGGCGTCGGTCGATGATGAGATCGATGGCCCCGTGCTCCAGCAGAAATTCCGCACGCTGGAAGCCTTCCGGCAGGGTTTGGCGCACCGTCTGCTCGATCACGCGCGGACCGGCGAAGCCGATCAGCGCCCCCGGCTCGGCGACGATCACGTCTCCCAGCATGGCGAAACTCGCCGACACCCCACCCATGGTGGGATCGGTGAGAACTGAAATGAAAGGCAGGCGCGCCTCGGCCAACTGGGTCAACGCGGCGGCAGTCTTGGCCATTTGCATCAGAGACAGCAGGCCTTCCTGCATGCGCGCGCCGCCACTGGCAGCGAAACTCACCAAAGGAAGTCGCTGCTCACAGCAGACCTGCACCGCCTCTACGAAACGTTCGCCCACCACCGAGCCCATGGAACCGCCCATGAACCGGAACTCGAAGGCGGCCGCCACCACCGGTACCGACTTGATGCTACCTTGCATCACCACCAGAGCATCGGTCTCGCCGGTCTCCTGTTGTGCCTCTTTCAGGCGATCCGTGTACTTTTTGCTGTCTTTGAACTTGAGCGTGTCCACCGGCAGGATCTGAGCGCCGATCTCATAACGTCCCTCTGCGTCGAGTAGCATGTCCAAGCGCTCACGGGCACCGACGCGGTGGTGGTAATTGCATTTGGGGCAGACCTGGAGATTCTTTTCCAGATCGGCGCGGTAGAGTACCGCCTCACAGGACGGACACTTGCTCCACAGGCCTTCTGGCACGGCCTTCCTGTTGCCTTCGACCTTGCGCTTGATCTTGGGGGGCAAAAGTTTCTGGAACCAGCTCATGGTCTCTCCTTTTCCTCAGGCGCCGACCGCTGCCGGCGCATCCATGGCTTGGCGGAATCCGCGCACCAGTTCTTCCACACGCGCTTCCAGCTCCGCACGCGGGGTGTCTTCCATGGCCTTAACGATGCGGCTACCGATCACCACCGCATCGGCAAACGCCGCCACGGCGCGCGCGGTGGTCCCATCGCGAATGCCGAAACCGACCCCAATGGGCAGGTCGATGACACGCTTCAAAGCGATCAGCTTGCGCTTGACGTCTTGCAGATCCAGGTGACTCGCGCCGGTCACACCCTTGAGCGAAACGTAATAGACGAAGCCACGCGCCAGCCGCGCCACCGCCGCCACCCGCTCCTCGCGGCTGGTGGGCGAAAGCAAGAAAATGGGATCGATGCCGTAAGCCGTGAGGCGTGCAGCGAAGTCTGCGCACTCCTCCGGCGGGTAGTCCACCGTCAGCACCCCATCCACACCCACTTCCTGCGCCCGCTGCGCGAAGCTTTCATGGCCCATGGCCTCGATGGGATTGGCATAACCCATGAGCACCACCGGCGTATCACCATCCGCGCGACGGAATGCCGCCACCATCTCCAGCACATCGCCAAGCCCCACGCCGTGGGCCAGGGCGCGTTCGCTGGCACGTTGGATCACGGGGCCGTCGGCCATCGGGTCGGAAAAGGGCACGCCTAGTTCCAAAATGTCCGCCCCCGCCCGCACCAATGCATGCATCAGCGGCAGCGTGGCGCTAGGCTCGGGATCACCGGCCGTGATGAAAGGAATCAGTGCGCGCCGGTCGCGTTGCCGGAGGCGGTCGAAGGTAGCTGGAATGCGAGACATGTCGTTTTGCGGAAAAAACGCGGTGGCGGCTCAGAGCGTGAGGCCGGACAGCGCCGCCACCGTGTTGAGGTCCTTGTCGCCGCGGCCGGAAAGATTAACCAATAGGACCTGGTCGCGACTCATGGTGGGCGCGAGCTTGGCCGCGTAAGCGAGCGCGTGACTAGACTCCAGGGCGGGAATGATCCCCTCGAAGCGGCACAGGTCGTGAAAAGCGGCCAGCGCTTCCTGGTCGGTGACGGTCACGTATTCGGCGCGGCCACTGTCTTTGAGCCAGGCATGCTCCGGGCCCACCCCGGGATAGTCGAGCCCCGCCGAGATGGAGTGGGTCTGCATGATCTGCCCATTAGCATCTTGCATGAGATAGGTGCGATTGCCGTGCAGCACCCCAGGACGCCCTGCGGCAAGCGGCGCGGCGTGACGGCCCGTCTCCACCCCGAGCCCGCCAGCTTCCACGCCGATCAGACGCACGTTCTCTTCCGCGAGATAACGATAGAAGATGCCCATTGCGTTGGAGCCCCCGCCCACGCAGGCGATTACCGCGTCGGGTTGACGGCCAATGAGCGCCTGCATTTGGGCGTGGGCCTCGTGGCCGATCACTGCCTGGAAATCGCGCACCATCATGGGATAGGGATGGGGTCCTGCCACGGTGCCGATGATGTAGAAGGTGGAATCCACATTGGTGACCCAGTCGCGCATGGCCTCGTTGAGGGCATCCTTGAGTGTCCGGGAGCCAGACTCCACCGGCACCACGGTGGCGCCCAGCATTTTCATGCGGAAGACGTTGGGCGACTGGCGTTTCACGTCCTCCGCGCCCATGTACACCACGCACTCCATGCCCAGGCGGGCCGCCACCGTGGCCGTGGCCACGCCATGCTGGCCCGCGCCAGTCTCGGCGATCACGCGCCGCTTGCCCATGCGGCGGGCCAGCAGCGCCTGGCCGATGGTGTTGTTGATCTTGTGGGCGCCGGTGTGGTTGAGATCCTCGCGCTTGAGATAGATGCGCGCGCCCCCCAGGTGCTCGCTCCAACGCTGCGCATAATAGACGGGGCTCGCCCGGCCCACGTAGTGCTTGAGATCGCGCGTGAATTCCGCCTGGAACTCGGGATCGAAGCGATAACGCTCGTAGGCTTCCCGCAGTTCCTGCAGCGCCTCCATCAAGGTCTCGGCGACGAAGATGCCGCCGTACGGCCCGAAATGGCCGCGCTCATCCGGCAGGTCGTACATCTGCATTGCGCACTCCTTGCATGAACGCGGCAATCTTGGCTGCGTCCTTGATTCCCTTCGCCACCTCGACGCCGCTGGAGACATCCACCGCCCAGGGCCGCACACGCCGGATGGCTTCGCCCACGTTGTCGGCATCGAGTCCGCCCGAAAGCACGATGGGCATGGGCAGATCGCGGGGGATTAGCGACCAGTCGAACCTGCACCCGGTGCCGCCCGGTGTGCCCTCCACGAAGGCGTCCAGCAGTAGGCCCCGGCTGTCCGCAAAGCGGGCCGCCCATTCTACCAGATTGACCCCCGGCCGCATCCGCACCACCTTCAAGTAAGGACGCCCGAAGGCGCGGCAATATTCCGGTGGCTCCTCGCCGTGGAATTGCAGAAGATCCAGCGGCAGCGCGGCGAGCGCGGCGCGCACCGCCTCGGCCGGTGCGTTCACGAACAGCCCGACCGTGGTGACGAAGGGTGGTAGCACGGCCAGGATGGCGCGCGCCTGCTCAATGCCCACATGGCGTGGGCTAGCCGGGTAAAACACCAGGCCAATGGCATCGGCCCCGGCTTCACTCGCGGCGAGCGCATCCTGGACGCGGGTCAAGCCGCAAATCTTCACGCGCGTGGGCACGTCAGCTCTCCATGGCAAGGGCAATCGGGGAAGGGTCGCAGGCCAGTGGCAAGGCCCATTGCGCATCGTATTCGGCGCCCGCGAAATACAGGCCGTCTGGGGCGAAAGTGGGTGCGGCCTGGCGCCGGTCGCGCCCCGCCAGGACCTGTCGCAGCCACGCTGGCGGCTGCTTGCCGGCTCCCACATAGACCAGGCAGCCGACCATGTTACGCACCATGTGATGGAGGAAGGCGTTGGCGGCAAAATCGAACACCACCAGATCTCCCGCCTTGTGAATGTCCAGGCGCGTCAAAGTCCGCACCGGCGATCGGGCCTGGCATTCCGCGGCGCGGAAGGCGCTGAAATCCTGTTCTCCCAGTAGGCATTGGGCTGCTTCGACCATGGCTGCCACGTCCAAAACAGCGTGGTACCAGCCCACCCGTCCGGCAAGCAGACCCGGTCGCGTCGGCCGGTTGAGGAGGAGATAGCGGTAGCGGCGGCTGCGGGCAGAAAACCGAGCATGGAATCCTGCCTCCACGGGCCGCGCCCAGCGCACGGCCACACTGGCTGGCAGCAGCGCGTTGACGCCACGCACCCAGGCCGTGTCCGGGCGCAGGCTATCCGTATCGAAATGCACCACCTGGGCCAAGGCATGCACGCCTGCGTCGGTCCGCCCAGCGGCGACGAGTTTAACGGGATGGCCCGCAATGGCAGCCACCGCCCGCGCCAGCACATCCTGCACCGCGCAGCCGGACGGCTGGCTCTGCCACCCACAGAAGCGGCTGCCGTCGTACTCCACGCCGAGGGCGACCCTCACAAAGCTGCCCCCACCAGCAAAACGATAGCGGCCGCGAACGCCAAGGCATCACGCCAAGTGAAGGGCGCGAGCTCGATCACCACCTCGCCCCCTCCCCCCGCGGGCGGCGACTCCCAGACGCAGGCAAGCGCAGCAGGACTCAGGCGCACCCCAGGCGGTGGCTGTTCCAGCACGAGGGCAAGCCGCACCACGAAGAGATGCACGGGCAGGCCCAGGGGTGCCAAGGGTTTAAGACCGGCATACAGACCGCTCATCAAGCCTGCCTGCCCCAGGCGCGCCAACACCCAGGCGAGACTGGCCAGAATGAGCACCAGGCGTGCAGCCTGCAGGACGCCCTCCCGCACACCTTCCATGCTGGGCATCCAGGGCCACGCGGTCATCAGGGGCTGGCCGGGCGTGGCGGCGGCATAGACCAGGGCGAGGACCAGCAGCAGCACACGCGTGCGCCGCAACAGCCGCAGGAAATGGGCTTGCGCCGCGGGCACGGCAAGGAGCGCGAGCAGCGCAAGCAGGCCAGCCACGGTCAGAGGCACGGCGCCCAGGTGGGGCAGGGTGAGCACGAAGGCCATCCATAAGCCGAGCACGGTAGCGGGATTCAGCATGGCACCGGATGCGTCGCAGGAAGACACGCGGAAAACGCTCGGGGCCGCTTGCGCGGCCCCGACCAGACGGAGTCGATGGGGAAAGTTTACGCCAAACTGGCCAGCAGTTTCTTGGCGTCGGCCTGCTGCTCGGGACCGCCTTCCTGGATGACTTCCTCCAGGATTTCCCGCGCCCCTTCCTTGTCGCCCATTTCCATGTAGGCGCGGGCGAGGTCGAGCTTGGTGGAGGCTTCCTCCCAGCTCTCGGCAGGCTGCATCTCACCGGGCGTGCCGGCCAGCGTGACCGCCTCCTCCAACGGCACGCCCGCAGCCGCAGAGCCTTGCGCCGGCTCACGCCCCATCTCGCCCGGCATCTCGAGCTCGAGCCCGGACAGATCGAGATCCGGCAACAGCGCCTCGGTGGGCGCCTCCGCCGGCTTGGCGGCCTCGGTGGGCGTCTCGAACTCAAAGTGGAAGTCCAGTCCTTCCACGCTCTCCCCGACGGCCTCGCCAGGCTCTTGCGCGGCCGTCTGCTCGGCTGCGTGGGATGCCGGCGTGGCCAGCTCACCCAGCTGTGGCAGATCCAAAGAGATTTCCTCCTGGACGGGGGCTTGGGCTTCCTGTTTTTCCACCGCCTTAGGAATGATGGTGTCGAGATCGAAGGTGAGACCCTGCTCGCGCTCGTCTTTTTCCGTCCCCCTCTCGGCGGCAGGGCTCGCAGCCTCCTCAGCCGCCTCGGTGAGGCTGGGCGCCGCAGTATCCAAATTGAACTCCAGGGGAACTTGCGTGGCAACCTCAGAAGGCACGGTGGCCTGATCCAAGGGCGCACCACCCGCGGTATCCAGGTCGAGCGCGAAATCAAGCGACGGTGCGCCCTCTTTAGCAGGCTGCGCAGCCGCGGCGGCCGCCACGGCGGCTGCTGCGACGCCGGCGGCTGCGGCCGCCGCGGGCGCGCTCGCGCCGCTCGCGGCATAGAGAGGATTGTCCGGATCCAGGCTACGCCCCATTTCCGCCGCCTTCTCCCAGAGGGGGCCTCGGCCGGCAGTGGCGGCATAGAGCTCGGTGGCCACCGCCTCGAAGGCCTCCTTGTTGCGGCGCGCGAAATAGATCTCCAAGAGCTTGAGCTGGACCTCCTGCCGGTTGGGATCCTTGCTGATGGCTTCCTTGAGGATTTCCTCCGCCTGGGCGTCGCGCCCATAGGCCATGTACACCTCGGCCTCGGCGATGGGATCCACGTCGTTGGTATCGATTGCCCCCATGCCACCCTGGCTGAAGTCGGTCAGGAAGGAGGTATCACCCGTGTCGATCTGACCGCCGCCGGTGTTGCCGAACACCGTGTTGGCCTTGAGGTCGCCACCGGTCATGATGGAATCCTCGAAGCTGGCGAGGCTCTTCTTACGCCGCCGCCCCACGGCCCACAGGGCGACGAGCAGGCCGCCGATGGCCACCGCGCCCCCACCCGCCACATAGAGGGGATTACCCAATAGCTCCTCCAGGAAGGAAGGCTCGGGCACCGGCTCCATCACCCGGGGCACCTTTTTCACGGGCTGGGGCTTGGGCGGGGCCGCCGCCTGCGCAGGCTTGGGAGCCTCTGCCGGCTTGGGGGGTTCGGCGACCTTCGGCGGGGCTGCCGCCTGCGTGGCGCTCTGCGTCGGCTCGGCGGCTTGCGGCTTCGCCGCCTCGGGTTTGGCCGCAGCGGTGGCCTCTTTCTGTAGCGCAGCGAGCTGCTGGTTCTGGGTTTCCAGCAGGCGTTTCATGTCCTGGATGTTTTTCTCCAGGTCGGCAATGCGCGAGTTGGCCTCCTTGAGTGCCTTGTCCTTGGCCGCCGCCTCTTCCAGCGCGGCGTTGAGCTTGTCCTGGAGGGCTCGACTGTCCCCGCTGCCGGCGCGGCTGCCTGCCGCGGCCGCGCCCTTGCCGGCCTCGGCGGCCTCGCCCTTGGACAGTTTGAGCACATCTTTCGGGCCTTCCGCGGCCTTGGGCGCTTTTTCTTCCACTTTGGCGGTGATCTTGCCGGAAGCCTCCTGCGCCGCTTCCGCAGGCTGGCTCGTGGCGGCGGCCGCGAGTTTTTGCCGATAGGCATTCCAGTCGGCGGCGTGCGCCTTCACCTCCCGCACGGCCTGGTCGCGGCCGACGGCAGCCACGTCGGCGGCGTCGGGCACACGCAGGATCTGGCCGCTCTTCAGGCGGTTCATGTTGTTGCCTTCGAAGGCCTGACGGTTGGCCTCGAACAGGGACACCAGCATCTGCTCGAGACTGTAGCCTTCGGGCTTGAACTGCTGGGCAATGCGGGCCAGGCTGTCACCGGGCTTGACCTTGTAGGTCTTCTGCTGGCCTGTCGCGGACACCGCAGGCGGGGGCGCGGAGGCGGCTTGCCCTCCTTCGTCGAAACGCGGGAAGGTCTGCTCGGCCGGCGTAAGGCTTGGCTGGGCCCGGACCAGGACTTCCTGCTTGGGCGCGGCCTGTTTCGCTTCAGGCGCGGGCTGAGCCTTCTGCGCCGCTTTCTCCACGGGCTTGGCCGCCGGTGCCCGCTTGGGCACGGGTTCGGCCTTGGATGGGGCCACCGCGACTTCCGGCCGGGCTGCTGGCGCGACCACAGTGGGAGCCGTGACAGCGGCGACTGCCGGACGCTCGTTGAGGCCAGGCGGATCCAGCAGCAGCGTGTAGTTGCGCAGCACGCGCCCGGCCGGCCATTCCAACTGAACGAGAAGCTGCAGGTAGGGTTCGTTCACCGGCTGCAGGGAGGTGACCTTGAGATAGGGCTGCCCATTGGGACGCTTTTCGACGGAGAAGCGGATGGCGTTGCTGCCCTCCGGTCGTTCCAGACCGGCGCGACGGTACTCCTCGGCGGAGGCCACCTTGGCGACGAGGAGATCCACCTCGTCCTTGGGCACGGCGATCAGATCGATTTCCGCGCGCAAGGGCTGGCCCAGTGCAGAAATCACGGTGATGTTGCCGAGGCCCGCGGCGTGGGACGCCCACGGCAGGGTCAACAGCGCGCCCGCGATCAGCCAATGCTTTAGCGTATGTTTAGGTTTCATGCCACCCTCATGAATGTCCTGGCCGAGTTATCCACGGTAACATCAAATAGTTATGGATGCAAGCTGATACACCACATTACATTAGCGGCGAATGCTGGCGTGTCTGGAGTAACTTTTCGGCAATCTGCACGCAATTGAGCGCCGCGCCCTTGCGCATGTTGTCAACTACGGCCCAGTAGGTGATTCCTTTAGCATTTTCTGCAGCCGATAGCCGCACGCGACCCACGAACACGGGGTCGTGGGTAGCGGCCTCCACCACGGGTGTGGGACAGCCACCCGCTTCCGGCCGGTCGTAGAGGACGATGCCCGGGGCGGCTTCGAACAGGCGCTGCGCGGTCGCCCGCGTCAAGCCCCGTCGGGTGCGCACCTGCGCCACCAGGGCATGGCCGTAGAACACGGGGACGCGCACACAGGTCGCGTCCATGACCAGGTCCGGCAGGCGCATTAGCCGCCGGGTTTCCTCCATCAGCTTGCTCTCTTCCGTGGTGTAGCCCGTCTGATCCTGGCTACCGATCTGGGGCAGCAGGTTGAAGGCGATCTGCTTGGGAAACACTTCGCACACCAGCGCATTCTGATTGAACAAGTCCATGGACTGGCGCGCGAGTTCCTCCACCGCGGCGCGACCAGTGCCGGAAACGGACTGCAAGGTCACCACGCGCACCGCCTCCAATCCGACGGCTTGCGCCAACGGCTGCAGCGTGAGTGCCAGCAGGGTGGCGCAGGTGCCGGGGCTGGTGATAATGCCCCGCGCCGGCCGTGTGGTCAGCGCCTCCGGGTTGACCTCGGGCACCACCAGGGGGACGTCTGGCTCGCGGCGAAAGGCGTCGCTGTCGTCGATCACCAGGCAGCCCTGGGCTGCGGCCCGCGGCGCATGCTCCAAGGCGAGGGAGGCATCGCCGCAGAAGAAGGCAAGCTTGACTTTGGCAAAGTCGAATTCGGCGATATCGCCTACGCCATAATCGCTGCCTTGGAAGACCACGGTCTCCCCCACTGCCTCGCCCGCGTCCAGCAAATACAGCTCGTTGACCGGGAACGCCCGCTCTTCCAGGATTTCCAGCAGAGTCTCGCCCACCAGGGTGCGCGGGCCGACCACGCAGATATCGTATTTCATGCCGATCCCCGCAAGATACGCCAGGGGCGCGACACCCCTGGCAAAGTATGACGAGAGGAATTAGCGTTCCAGCAGGATGCGCACCATACGGCGCAACGGCTCGGCGGCGCCCCACAGGAGCTGATCGCCGACGGTGAAGGCGGAGAGGTACTGGGGCCCCATGCTGAGCTTGCGCAGCCGCCCCACTGGCACGCTCAGGGTGCCACTCACCGCGGCGGGTGTGAGCTCACGCATGGTGGCTTCGCGGTCGTTGGGGACCACCTTCACCCACGCGTTGTGGGAAGCGATGATGCCGTGAATGTCGGCAAGCGGCACATCGCGCGTGAGCTTGATGGTGAGGGCCTGGCTGTGACAGCGCATGGCGCCGATACGCACGCACAAGCCATCGATGGGAATGGGGTGGTCGGCGCGCCCGAGGATCTTGTTGCATTCCACTTGCGCCTTCCATTCTTCCCTGCTCTGGCCCGTTTCCAGCTGCACGTCGATCCACGGGATGAGGGAGCCAGCCAGCGGCACCGGCCACGCGTCCAACGGATAGCGTTCGGAGCGCATGAGATCCGTCACCTTGCGGTCGATTTCCAGGATCGCCGAGGCGGGATCGTCGAGCAGCGCCTTCACTTCCTGATGGATGGCACCCATCTGCTGGATGAGCTCGCGCATGTTGCGTGCGCCCGCGCCGGAAGCGGCCTGATAGGTCATGGGGCTGATCCATTCCACCAGGCCCTGTTCGATGAGACCGCCGATGGCCATCAGCATCAGTGAGACGGTGCAATTGCCGCCCACGTAAGTTTTCACGCCGCGCGCGAGCGCTAGTTCTATTACCTTGCGGTTGACCGGGTCGAGGATGATCACTGCCTCATCCTGCATGCGCAGGGTAGAAGCGGCGTCGATCCAATAACCCTGCCAACCCGCCGCGCGCAGCCGGGGATAGACATCCTTGGTGTAATCCCCCCCCTGGCAGGTGACGATCGCATCCATGGCCTTCAGGGCATCCAAATCGAGCGCATCCTTCAGGGGTGGCACCTCCTTGCCCACGTCCGGACCCTTGCCACCCGGATTGGAAGTGGTGAAGAACACCGGCTCGATGCGCGCGAAATCCTGCTCCTCCCGCATGCGCTGCATGAGCACCGAGCCCACCATGCCACGCCAGCCGACAAAGCCCACTTTCATCATTGCTCGTGTCTCCTAGAATCTCACCACACGGGAACGGAGAGGAAACGCAGTCAATCCTGGTTCTGCCGGGATCTTCGCGTTTCCCGAGTCCCTCGCTACAGCGCGGCCACCACCGCATCACCCATTTCGCTGCACGAGACCTTCCTCGTGCCCTCGGTATGGATGTCGGCCGTTCGCAAACCCTGGGCCAGCACCTTACGCACGGCCTCCTCGACGCGGCGTGCGGCGTCCTCGCTGTGCAAGCTGTAGCGCAGCATCATGGCCACCGATAGGATGGTGGCCAAGGGATTGGCGACGTCGCGTCCGGCGATATCGGGTGCCGAACCATGAATCGGCTCGTATAACCCCTTGGCGCGGTCGTCCAGCGAGGCCGAGGCCAGCATGCCGATGGAACCGGTGAGCATGGCCGCCTCGTCCGACAAGATGTCGCCGAAGATATTGCCCGTCACGATCACGTCGAACTGCTTCGGGTTTTTCACCAACTGCATGGCGGCATTGTCCACATACATGTGGGACAACGCTACATCCGGATAGTCCCTGGAGACTTCGATCATCACTTGGCGCCACAGCTCGGAACATTCCAGGACGTTGGCCTTCTCCACTGAGCATAGCCGGCGGCTACGCTTCCTGGCGATGCCGAAGGCTACGTGGGCGACACGACGGATCTCCGATTCGGAATAGATCATGGTGTTGAACCCGACCCGCTCGCCATTGCGCACTTCGATGCCACGTGGCTGACCGAAATAAACATCGCCGGTCAGCTCGCGCACGATCATCAGGTCGAGGCCAGACACCACCTCGGGACGCAAGGTGGAGGCGCCGACCAACTCGGGATAGAGCACGGCGGGGCGCAGGTTGGCGAACAGGTTGAGCTCCTTGCGGATGCGCAGCAATCCTCGTTCCGGGCGCTTCTCCCGCGGTAGCGCCTCATATTGCGGCCCGCCCACGGCGCCTAGCAGCACCGCATCGGCCTGCTTGGCCAAGCGCAGCGTGGCTTCGGGTAAGGGATCCCCCGCCGCGTCGTAGCCGGCGCCGCCGATGGGCGCCTGCTCCATTTCCAGCGGCAGCCCATCACGGGCCAGAGCCTCTAGCACCTTGGTCGCCTGGGCGACGATTTCCGGGCCAATGCCATCACCCGGCAACACGGCAATCTTCATGTCTTAGCTTTTCCTTCCAGCCACATGGTTTTCGCTAGGCAACCGCCTGAGCCTTGTCCCTACTCGGGGCGCTGGCCCAAGGGATTGAACAGCCACGGTGCTTCCCTGCGCCGACGTTCCTCGTAGGCCTTGATCTTGTCCACGTGGCGCAGCGTAAGGCCGATGTCGTCCAGCCCGTTTAGCAAACAGTACTTGCGGAACTCGTCCACCTCGAAACGGAAGCGCTGGCCGGAGGGGGTGGTCACGGTCTGGGCCAGGAGATCGATGTCGAGGCGATAGCCTTCCTGGGCCTCGGTCTCACGAAACAACTGGTCCACCACGGCAGCGTCCAGCGTGATGGGCAACAGACCATTCTTGAAACAGTTGTTGTAGAAGATGTCGGCAAAGCTGGGGGCGATGATGGCGCGGAAACCGTAGTCGAGCAGGGCCCAGGGCGCATGCTCGCGGCTGGATCCGCAGCCGAAATTCTCGCGGGCGAGCAAGATCTGGGCACCCTGGTAACGCGGCTGGTTGAGCACGAAATCCGGATTGAGCGGCCGCTTGGAGTTGTCCATCCCCGGCTCGCCATGGTCCAGGTAGCGCCACTCGTCGAACAGGTTGGGCCCGAAGCCGGTCCGCTTGATGGATTTCAAGAACTGCTTGGGAATGATGGCGTCGGTGTCCACGTTGGCTCGGTCCAAGGGGGCCACCAGCCCATTGAGGCGAACGAAGGGTTCCACTACTTGGCTGCCTTCTCGATGATCTCGCCGCCCTTCTTGATGTCCTTGCCCATGCCTTCGATGGTGTTGCAGGCGGAGAGGGTCATCATCGCCAAGAGCAGGAAAAGCAGGCTCAGTTTTTTCATGACAGACTCCTCGATGATATCAGGCCACGGCTCCCGGCGCTTCCATGAATGAGCGCACGTCCACGAAATGACCCGCTATCGAGGCCGCCGCAGCCATGGCAGGACTCGCCAGGTGGGTGCGACCACCCGGTCCCTGACGGCCTTCGAAATTGCGGTTGGAAGTGGAGGCGCACCGCTCGCCCGGCTCCAGTCGATCGGCATTCATGGCCAGGCACATGGAGCAACCGGGCTCACGCCATTCGAAACCCGCCTCGATGAAGATGCGGTCCAGCCCTTCAGCTTCCGCCTGACGCTTCACCAATCCAGAACCCGGCACCACCATGGCCAGCTTGACGTTGCGGGCCACGCGCCGGCCCTTGACCACGGCCGCCGCCGCGCGCAGATCTTCGATCCGGGAATTGGTACAGGAGCCGATGAACACCTTGTCGATGTAGATGTCGGTGATGGGCGTGCCGGGCGCAAGCCCCATGTAGGCGAGCGCACGTTCCATGCTGGCGCGCTTGATCGGGTCGGTTTCCTGCGCCGGATCTGGCACCTGCCCGTCGATGGTGGTGACCATCTCCGGCGAGGTGCCCCAGGTGACCTGGGGTCTGATGGTGCTGCCATCGATTTCCACCACCTTGTCGAAGCGCGCGTCCGGATCGCTCACCAGCGTGCGCCAATAGGCCACGGCCTGGTCCCACAGCGCGCCCTTGGGGGCGAACGGCCGACCGCGGAAGTACTCGATGGTTTTGTCGTCCACCGCCACCATGCCGGCGCGCGCGCCCGCCTCGATGGCCATGTTGCACACGGTCATGCGCCCTTCCATGGACAGCTCGCGGATCGTGCTGCCGGCGAACTCGATGGCATAGCCCGTGCCGCCGGCCGTGCCGATCTTGCCGATGATGGCGAGCACCACGTCCTTGGCGCTGACCCAGGGCGCCAGCCGGCCTTCCACCTTCACCAGCATGGACTTGGATTTCTTCTGCAGCAGACACTGGGTGGCCAGCACGTGTTCCACCTCGGAAGTGCCGATCCCATGGGCCAGGGCCGCGAACGCACCATGGGTGCTGGTATGGGAATCGCCGCACACCACGGTCATGCCAGGTAGGGTGGCGCCTTGCTCAGGCCCCACCACGTGCACGATTCCCTGGCGCACGTCGCTCATTTTGAATTCGGTGATGCCGAACAACTCGCAGTTCTTGTCCAGGGTTTCCACCTGCAGCGCGGACACCGGATCGCTAATGCCCTGGCTGCGATCCGTGGTGGGCACGTTGTGATCCGCCACCGCCAGATTGGCTTCCACCCGCCACGGCTTGCGGTGATTGATACGCAGCCCCTCGAAGGCCTGTGGGCTGGTGACTTCGTGCAGGAGATGGCGGTCGATGTAGAGCAGCGTGGTGCCGTCCTCCTCGACATGCACCACATGGGCGTCCCACAGCTTGTCGTACAGGGTCTTGCCACCCATGCGTCACCCGAAAGCGATGAAAAGTGTGGATTATACCGGAGAGCGCGCGCCTCCGAGCAGCACCCGTCAGCCTGCCTGGCGCTGGCGCCGGGTTTCGAACAGGCAGATGCCCGCCGCCACCGACACGTTGAGACTTTCCACCGCGCCGAACATGGGAATGCGCACCAGCTCGTCGCAGGATTCGCGGGTGAGCCTGCGCAAGCCCTCGCCTTCCGCGCCCAGTACCCAGGCCAGCGGGCCGGCGAGGCGGGTATGGAACAAGTCCTGCTCTGCCTCCCCGGTCGCGCCAATCACCCACACCCCCTGTTCCTTGAGCGTGCGCAGGGTGCGGGCCAGATTGGTGACCGGGATGAAGGGCACGCTTTCCGCGGCACCGCTGGCCACCTTGCGCACCGTGGCATTGACGCCAACGGCACGATCCTTAGGTGCCACCACCGCATGGGCACCCATGGCATCGGCCACCCGCAGACAGGCCCCCAGGTTGTGGGGGTCCTGCACGCCATCCAGCACCAACAGCAACGCAGGCTCCCGCACGCTTTCCAGCACTTCGTCCAGATGCACCGGCAGCGGCACCGGCACCACCCGCGCCACCACCCCTTGATGGGGCACGCTGCGCGCCATGCCATCGAGACGGGCCCGCTCCACCAGCATTACCCGGACCCCGGCCTGCTGCGCAGCGGCCAGCAACGTCTGGGCGCGTTTGTCCTGCCGTGCCTGATCGAGGTAAATCGCCTCCACGCTGGCGGGATGGGTGCGCAGGCGGCTCGCCACCGCGTGGAAGCCGCAGATCAAGGTGCCCTGGCTCATGCGCGTTGCCGTGTGCGCCGCTTGGCACCGGCTGCGCGCGAACCTTCTGTAGTCCGCTCGCCACGTGTCGGCCGTCGTGCGCTGCCCGCTACCCGCGGCTCGATGCCGGTCTCCACCGGGACGAAGTCGATACGGCTGGTTTCCAGGCTCACGCGTGCCACGCGCACGCGCAACCGGTCGGCCAACCGGTACACCTTGTGGGTGCGTTCACCGATGAGGCGGTGCTGGGCAGCATCGAAAGTGAAATAGTCGTTGCCGAGCTCGGAAACGTGGACCATGCCCTCCACATACACGCCATCCAGCGCCACGAAAATACCGAAGCTGGTGACGCCGCTGATGGTGCCCTCGAACTCCTCGCCGATTCTGTCCTGCATGTAGTAGCACTTGAGCCACTGCTCCACGTCGCGGGTGGCTTCGTCGGCGCGGCGTTCCGTCATGGAACAATGCAGCCCCAGCTCGTGCCAGTCGCCCGGTTTGTACTCCTTGCCCGCCAGGACCGCTTTGATGGCGCGATGGATGAGCAAATCGGGGTAGCGCCGGATCGGCGAGGTGAAATGGGTATAGGACTCGTAGGCCAGGCCGAAATGCCCAACGTTGTCCGGACTATATACCGCTTGTTGCAAAGAGCGCAGCATGACCGTCTGCAGCAGCTGCGCGTCGGGCCGCCCCTTGATCTTTTCCAACAGCTTGGCGTAGTCCTTGGCATGGGGATGATCGCCGCCGCCGAGGGTGAGCCCGAAGTTTTTCAGGAATTCGCGCAGGGCTTCCAGTTTTTCCGGCGTCGGCCCCTGATGGATGCGATAGAGCGCGGGGTGTTTGTGACGTTGCAAGAAATCCGACGCGCACACATTGGCCGCCAGCATGCATTCCTCGATCAGACGATGGGCATCGTTACGCTCCACCGGCACGATGCGCTCGATCTTGCCCTGATCGTTGAAGATCATCTGGGTCTCGATGGTCTCGAAATCGATGGCGCCACGCTTAACGCGCGCCTTGGCAAGCGCCTGGTAGAGCTTGTGCAGGTTCTGCAGATGGGGCAGCAGTGCGGCGTGGCTACGCGCCATCTCGCCTTGTGGCTGCTGCAACATCTCCCACACCTGGTTGTAAGTGAGCCGGGCGTGGGAGTGCATGACCCCGGGGTAGAAGCGGTATTTCTTGATCTCGCCGCTGCTGCTAATCTCCATGTCGCACACCATGCACAGACGGTCCACCTGGGGATTGATGGAACACAGCCCGTTGGAGAGCACCTCGGGCAGCATGGGAATGACACGGCGCGGAAAATACACCGAGTTGCCGCGATTCAGGGCTTCCCGGTCCAGTGGATCGCCGTGCAGCACGTAATGACTGACATCGGCGATGGCCACCACCAGGCGCCAGCCACGCCAACGTTTCTGGCAATACACGGCATCATCGAAGTCCCGCGCCGTCTCGCCGTCGATGGTCACCAAAGGTAGCTCGCGAATGTCCTCGCGACCGGCGAAATCCTCTTTGCGCACACCCTTGGGAAATTTTTTGCAAAGCCGCTCGATCTCCCGGGAAAATTCGTAGGGCAGGTTGTGCTTGCGCACGGCAATCTCGATTTCCATGCCCGGATCGCCATAATCGCCCAACACCTCGACGATGCGACCGATGGGTTGGCTATGGCGGGAAGGCTGTTCCGTGAGTTCGATCACCACCACCTGCCCCGGTTTGGCCTTGCCTTTAGCCGCGGGCTCCACCAGGATGTCCTGAGTGATGCGCTTGTCCTCGGGCACCACGAACAAGATGCCACGCTCGGCCATGAGACGGCCGACGATGCGTTTGTTGGCACGTTCCAGCACCTCGACCACGCTCCCCTCGGGACGACCCCGGCGATCGATTCCGGTGACGCGCACCATCACCAGATCGCCATGCATCACACCCTGCATTTCCCGTGGCGAGAGGAAGACATCCTCGCCGCCTGCTTCCGGCACCACGAAACCGAATCCATCGGGATGCCCCTGCACGCGTCCCTTGATCAGGTGCAATTTGTCCACCATGCACAGCGCCCCCTTGCGGTTGCGCATGAGCTGGCCCTGGCGCTCCATGGCATCGATGCGGCGCGCGAAAATTTCCATTTCGTGGGGCGCGATGCCCATCATGCGCGCGAATTCCTCGAAGCCGATGGGAACCCCGTGCTCCTTGAGCTTTTGCAGGATGTATTCGCGGCTGGGAAGGGGATGACCGTATTTTTCCTGCTCCCGCTGGTAGTAGGGATCGGCCAGGCGCACGGCCGGTAGTTTCGCGGGTTTCCTCTTCATTGACATGGGTCTCTTTTTCATTACAATTGCGGCTCTTGCCCAGGTGGCGGAATTGGTAGACGCACTAGGTTCAGGTCCTAGCGGTGGCAACACTGTGGAGGTTCGAGTCCTCTCCTGGGCACCAAAACACGAAGGGCGGTTGGTTCACCAACCGCCCTTTTTTCTTTTCCGGCGTCAGTCGTAGGGATGACGCAGGACGATGGTCTCCTCCCGGTCGGGCCCGGTGGAGATGATGTCCACTGGTACTTCGCACAGCTCTTGCATGCGCTCGAGATAACGACGCGCCGCCAGCGGCAGGTCGGCGTAATGACGAATGCCAACGGTGCTTTCCTTCCAGCCCGGCATTTCCTCGTAGATGGGTTCGCATTCGGCCAGCGTCTCCGCCCCTACCGGCAGGATGTCGCTGGTGCCACCCGGCAGGCGGTAGCCCACGCACAAGCGCAGGGTTTCCATGCCGTCCAACACGTCCAGTTTGGTAACGCACAAGCCCGAGACGCCGTTGATCTGGATGGAGCGCTTGAGGGCGGCAGCATCGAACCAGCCGCAGCGGCGCGCGCGGCCGGTCGTGGAGCCGAATTCGTGGCCACGCTCCGCCAGATGGCGACCCGCCTCGTCAAATAGTTCCGTGGGGAACGGGCCCGAACCCACACGCGTGGTGTAGGCCTTGGTGATGCCCAGCACGTAATGGAGCGTGTGCGGGCCGACTCCGGCGCCGGTCGCCGCGCCGCCAGCGGTGCAATTGGACGAGGTCACGTAAGGATAGGTGCCGTGGTCGATGTCGAGCAAGGTACCTTGCGCCCCTTCGAACAGCAGGTTCTGCCCGGCCTTGTTGGCCTCGTAGAGCAGGCGCGGGACATCGCCGACCATCGGTCGAATGCGCTCGGCCAGCGCCATGGTCTCGTCCAGCGTCTGCTGGAACGACACGGTGGGCGCTTGGTAGTAGTTCTTGAGCATGAAGTTGTGCAGGTCCAGCACCTCCCCCAGCTTGGCGGCGAATAGGTCGCGATGGAACAGGTCCTTCACGCGGATGGCGCGGCGCGCCACCTTGTCCTCGTAGGCAGGACCGATGCCGCGCCCGGTGGTGCCGATTTTGGCCGCACCCTTGGCCGCCTCGCGCGCATGATCCAACGCCACGTGATGGGGCAGGATCAAGGGACAGGCCTCCGAAATGGTGAGCCGGTTCACGACGTCGATGCCCGCTCGCTCCAGCATGTCCACCTCCTCCATCAGTGCCTGCGGCGAGACCACCACGCCATTGCCGATGTAGCAGCGCACGTTCTCGCGCAAAATGCCGGAGGGAATGAGGTGCAGCACGGTCTTCTTGCCACCCACCACCAGGGTGTGGCCGGCATTGTGGCCGCCCTGGAAACGCACCACACCCTGGGCGCGATCGGTCAGCCAGTCAACGATCTTGCCCT
This sequence comes from Thiobacter sp. AK1, assembly GCF_039822265.1. NCBI lineage: Bacteria > Pseudomonadati > Pseudomonadota > Betaproteobacteria > Burkholderiales > Thiobacteraceae > Thiobacter > Thiobacter aerophilus. The sequence goes on along the minus strand of NZ_JBAJEX010000008.1, from coordinate 40,028 downwards.
TGCCTTCGTCACCCCACTGGGTGCCGATCACCACTACGTTTCTCGTCATGAGCGCCTGTCCTCTCCCTGTGTCGTCGATGTCATGCTTCGCGTCGCAGCGCCACCACCTGCCAGCCGCCCTCGCCGGGCACCAGCTGCCGATCGCAGCCCGACTCGGCACGAAAGGCTTCCTGCCCCGGCAGCTCCACCACCACCACTTCGCCTGCCGCTCGCAATTCCTCGATGCGCGCCTTGAGTGCGGTATCCCCCCCCCAAGGCGCGAGGATGGCGCCCCGCGGCTGTGTCGCGGGCAACAACGGCAAGAGGCCCCGCAGATCCATGGAAAAGCCGGTGGCGCTACGCGCCCGGCCGAACACCTTGCCGGCTCCATCGTAGCGCCCACCCTGGGCCACCGCGCGCGGGCATTGCCGCACGTAGGCGGCGAACACCACACCGCTGTGATAGTGGTAACCACGCAGTTCCGCGAGATCGAAATGGAGCTCGGTGCCCTGCTCCTGCAGCGCGTCCGCTAGGGTCTGCAGGGCGTCCAGGGCCGCGCCGATTTCCGGATAGGGCGGCAGCCGCCGTACCGCCTCTTCGAGGATGGCGCGTGGGCCGTAAAGATTCGGCAGCACCTCCAGGGCCGTACGAATCTCCTGAGGCAGGCCCACCGTCAGCTCCCGCAAGGTGGGCACGTCCTTCATCTGCAGTGCCTGGAACAGATCCGCCTCGCGCTCTTCGTCGAGTTGGGCGCGGCGCGCCAGTGCCCGGAAGATGCCCACGTGCCCCAGCGCCAGTAGCACACCCGATAGCCCAAGCCGCGCCAGCAGCTCGAGCATGAGCCGTTGGATCTCCAGATCCGCCTCCAGTCCGGCGTGGCCAAACAGCTCCGCCCCCACCTGGAACGGCTCGCGGCTTTCGTCCGCGGATGCCGGCCGCGTGTGCAGCACGCTGCCGGCGTAGCACAGACGTGTGGCACCTTGGCGGTTGAGCAAGTGGGCGTCGATGCGCGCGGCCTGGGGCGTGATGTCGGCGCGCACGCCCAGGGGACGGCCACTCAGTTGATCCACCAGACTAAAGGTGATGAGACGCATGTCGCGCCCGGTGCCAGTGAGCAGCGATTCCAGAAATTGGATCAACGGCGGCTGAATGAGCTGATAGCCGTGGCTTGCGAACAGATCGAGGGCGGTGCGCCGTGCCTGCTCCAAGCGCCATGCCTGGGGCGGCAGGATATCCTCGATGTTCTCCGGAAGCAGCCAGCTGTGCATGGTTCAGGCGGCCAGCCAGGTAAGCGCCAGCCCGATCAGCATGGACATCAGGCCCATGAAGCGCAACTGGCCGTCGCTCAAGGCGGTGAGACGGCGAAAAGCATCGCGCCAAAGGGCCGGAGCGGCGAAGGGCAGCACGCCTTCCAGCACCAGCATCAGCCCCACGGCCATCAGCAGGCTCACTCCCATGGCCTTACTTGCCACCCCGACCGGGGTTCTTGAAGTACTTGAAGAATTCGGAATTGGGATCCAGCACCAGGATGTCGCTGCGGTTCTTGAAGCTCTCTTTGTAGGCATCCAGGCTGCGGTAGAAGGCGTAGAACTCCGGATTGAGGGAATAGGCCTGAGCATAGATGGCAGCAGCCTTGGCATCGCCTTCACCCTTGATGCGCTGGGCATCGCGATAGGCCTCGGAGATGATGATCTGGCGCTGCTTGTCGGCATCCGCCTGGATCTTTTCCCGTTCCGCCGCACCAGTGGAACGGCGCTCGTTGGCTACGCGCACGCGTTCCTGACGCATTTGCTCATACACCGAATCGGCCACCTTTTCCGAATAGTCCACGCGTTTGAGGCGCACATCCACCACTTGGATGCCCAGCGCGCGCGCCTCGCGATCCACGTTGGCACGCAGACTCTCCATCACCTGTTCCCGCTGGCCGGAGACCACGTCATCCACGGTGCGCTTGTTGAATTCCGCCCGCAGGCCGTCGCGTACCAGCTGCAATAGGCGCGCCTCGGCATTCTTCTCGTCACCGCGCACACTCACGTAGTACTGGCGGGCATCGGCCACACGCCACTTGACGAAGGAATCCACCAGCATGTTGATCTTTTCCGCCGTGATGATGAGGTCGGAATCCGGTGTATCCAGGGTACGTACGCGGCGATCCACAAAGATCACGTTCTGCACCAGCGGCGCCTTCAGATACAGGCCGGGCTGGGTCTTGATGGAGACGATCTCGCCTAGCTGCAGTACCAGCGCATTCTGGCGCTGGTCCACGGTGAACAGGCTAAAGCTTGCGATCACCAGCAGAATCAGTGCGGCGACCAGGACAGTGGCGGCTTTGGGTTTCATCAGCGGCCCTCCCGGTTGCGCAACAAATCACGCATGCGCGCCTCGTCCGCACCCGCGCGCGGCGCATCCGGCGTCGCCGCGGGTTTGGGTTGCGGCATGGACGCCGCCTCGGGCGTGGTGTGTTGCATGAGCTTATCCAGAGGCAGATAGAGGAGGCTCGTGCCGGATTTCTGGTCCACCACGATCTTGGTGGTGTTGCTGAGAATCTGCTGCATCGCCTCGAGATAAAGCCGGTCACGGGTCACGGCAGGCGCCTTGTTGTATTCCGCCACCAGAGCCCGGAAGCGCGCCGCGTCACCCTCGGCATTGGCGATCACACTCTGACGATAGCCCTCCGCCTCCTGCAACAGGCGCGCGGCAGTCCCCTTGGCCTTGGGAATCACATCGTTGGCGTAGGCCTCGCCTTCGCTACGCATGCGCTTGCGGTCCTGATCGGCGCGGTTGGCATCGTCAAACGCCGCCTGCACCTGCTCGGGCGGCTGCACCTGGCTGATGGTGACGTTCTGCACGGTAATGCCAGACTGGTAGCGCTCAAGCATCTGCTGGATGAGCTCGCCCGCCTTGTTGGCCACCTGCGTGCTCTCGTACAACACGGAATCGATCTTGGTCCTACCCACCACCTCGCGCATGGCACTTTCCGCGATCTGGCGCACGTAGGCCTGGTCGTCGCCGATCTGGTTGTTGAACAGGAACTGCTGGGGATCCGTCACCCGATACTGCACGGCGAACAACACGTTGACGATGCTCTTGTCGCCAGTGAGCATGGTGGCCTCGTGAGGCTGTCTGTTCTGCACGCTCTGCCGGTAACCGATCTCGGTGACGCGGTTGCCCTCGACATCGACGATCTCCACCGTCTCGATGGGATACGGCATGTGCCAGCGCGGCCCCGGCATAGTGAGCTCGACGAACTTGCCAAAACGCAGCACCACACCCCGTTCCCGCGCATTGACGATGTAAAAACCGCTACCCAGCCAGATCGCCAGAATCAGGACGATGAGCAGGGGCGCGCCCCGAAAGCCTGGCTGCCCTGCCTCGCCGGCAGGCGGGCGATTGCCCCCTTTGCCGCCGAACATACGGTTCAACTTGGCGTTGAAATTGCGCCAGAGTTCGTCGAGATCCGGTGGGCCACCGCTCGATTTTCTACCCCAGTCAGGGTCGTTCCAGGCCATGTGGATTCCAGTCAAGCTTGCGTGTGGGAACAGTAGGGACGCTTCAGCACACGGCTTCGGGCCGCGCCTCGAGGCGGGCCGCCGAAGCTCGCTCGGCGATGGCCAGCCGCAGTCCGTCCAGGCCAGTGCCGGCATGGGCGCTTACCCAGACGCGCGAGATGTTACCACAGTCGTCCCGCTCGACGCCTGGCGCCAAGCCACGTGCGTCGATCTTGTTGTACACGAGGATTTGCGGGATGTCCTGTGCGCCGATCTCGGCCAGCACGGCATTGACCTGGGCAATGCGCTCATCGCGCACGGGTGAGGCCGCATCCACTACATGCAACAACAGATCGGCCTGCACCGCTTCTTCCAGAGTGGCACGAAAGGCCTCGATCAAGGTGTGGGGCAGGCGTTTGATGAAACCCACCGTGTCGGACAGCACCACTGGTCCCACTTCCGGCAGGAACAGGCGGCGCGAGGTGGTATCCAAGGTGGCAAACAATTGATCGGCGGCGTAGCTGCGGGCATGGGTCAGCCGGTTGAACAAAGTGGACTTGCCGGCATTGGTATAGCCCACCACGGACACCGAGAACACGTCGCGCCGGCCACGGGCTCGACGCTGGGTCTGGCGTTGGCGACCCAGCCGCGCCAAGCGCTCCTTGAGCAGCTTCACGCGCTTGGCGAGCAGCCGGCGGTCTGTTTCCAATTGCGTCTCGCCGGGACCACGCAGGCCGATACCACCTTTTTGGCGCTCCAAGTGGGTCCAGCCCCGGACCAGACGCGTGGCGAGATGCTCCAGTTGGGCGAGTTCCACCTGCAATTTGCCCTCGTGGGATTGGGCGCGCTGGGCGAAGATGTCCAGGATCAAACTGGTGCGGTCGATGACCCGGCACTTAAGGCGCCCCTCCAGATTGCGCTGCTGGCCCGGGGAAAGCTCGTGGTTGAAGATCACCACATCCGCGCCGGTCTCCGCCACGCGGTGGGCGATCTCTTCCACCTTGCCGCTACCCGCGAACAGGGCCGCGTCCGGCCGGCTGCGTCGGCCTGTCACCAGGGCCAGGGGCGTGGCCCGTGCGCTCTCGGTCAGACGGCGCAATTCCTCGAGGCTTTCTTCCTCGTCTGGATCACCGAAATCGATGCTGACCAGCACCGCCCGATGCAGGGGCCGCGCAGCAGAAACGGACGCCAGTCCTTCAGGCGTCGGGGGCATCGTGGGAGATGTGCACCGGACGGGTCGGAACGACCGTGGAAATGGCGTGCTTGTAAACCATCTGGGTCACGGTGTTCTTGAGCAGCACCACGTATTGGTCGAAGGATTCGATCTGGCCCTGCAGCTTGATGCCGTTCACGAGATAGATCGAGACCGGGATATGCTCTTTGCGTAAAGTATTCAGAAACGGGTCTTGTAACAATTGCCCTTTGCCGCTCATGGATTCTCCAATGCTTTGATGTCTGGTTTGCTGATCCGGCCTCCCGGGACTCGCAGCGCCCGGGAACCCTCCCGACGGTCACATAATAGAACAAAAGCCGTGACTTGCCTAAGAATTGGGCCGGCTCAGCCCGCTTCAACCCGGATCATCCATCAACATCCGGGATGGGCCCGCCCCCACCCGCGCAGGCACGGGTGTGATGCCAAAACCATGGATCTCGATGTGCAGTGCAGTTCATCGGGCACGCGCCGATCCAATGGATGATCTGGGTTCAAGCACTCGTGTGACGGGGATTGACCCATTTGAGTTCCGTTCCGCGCCGCGCAGTAGACACTTTCATTGGCGTCCGAATGTTTTCTTGAGGTAGCGCCGGTGGCGGCGTTTCTTCGCCTCCTGGCGCTTGGTCAGAGGCGCGGGCTTCTTTTCCGCATAAGGATTGTGCCCTTGCTTGAATTCCACCCTGAGCGGTGTGCCGCGCAGCGCGAAGGCCTCACGAAAGGTGTTTTCCAGATAACGCCGATAGCTCTCGGGTATGGCCAGGACATTGGTGCCATGGATGACGATCACGGGCGGGTTGGTGCCGCCCTGGTGAGCATAGCGCAGCTTCGGCCTAAACTGGCCAGCGCGTGGTGGCGCATGGGCAAGCACCGCTTCCTTGAGCACGCGCGTGACCTGAGGAGTGGGCAGTTTCGCCATGGCCGCGGCATAGGCCTCGTCGATGGATTTGAACAGCGCAGCCAGTCCCGTGCCCTGCAATGCCGACAGGTAATGCACCCGCGCGAAGGCCAGAAAGGCGAAGCGATGGGCGACTGCCCGCTTCACCTGTTCGCGCCGGTAGTCGTCCAACCCGTCCCACTTGTTGACCGCCACCACCATGGCCTTGCCCGCCTCCAGCACGAAGCCAGCGAGATGGGCATCCTGGTCGGAGATGTCCTGGCGCGCATCCAGCACCAGCACCACCACGTTGGCATCTTCGATCGCCTGCAGCGTCTTGATCACCGAGAATTTCTCGATGGCCTCGAACACACGACCCTTGCGGCGCACACCAGCGGTATCGATCAGGGTGTAGTGCTTGTCGTTGCGTGTGAAGTCCACATAGATGCTGTCGCGGGTGGTGCCCGGCTGATCAAAAGCGATCACGCGTTCTTCCCCGAGCAGGCTGTTGAGCAGCGTCGACTTGCCCACGTTGGGCCGACCGATGATGGCGATCTTGGGATGTTCGGCTTCCTCGACCTGCTCTTGCGCTGGAAATGGCTCCAACACGATGTCCATCAGTTCGTGCACGCCTTCACCGTGGCTGGCCGAGATGGGCAGCGGATCGCCCAGTCCCAGTTCGTGGAATTCTGCGGCCACCACGGCAGAATCCATGCCCTCCGCCTTGTTCACCGCCAGATAAACGGGTCGGCCGGCGCGGCGCAGGGTATCGGCGATGGTCTGGTCCTGGGCCGTGAGACCCTGGCGCGCGTCCACCAGGAACACCACGGCATCCGCCTCGTCCACCGCAGCCAAGGTCTGGCGCGCCATTTCGTGCATGATGCCGTCTTTCGCCACTGGCTCGAAGCCACCTGTGTCCACCACCAGGTAGGGCTTGCTGCCCACGCGGCCATGCCCGTAGTGGCGGTCGCGGGTGAGGCCGGGCAGGTCCGCGACGAGCGCCGCACGGGAACGGGTGAGGCGGTTGAACAGCGTGGACTTGCCCACGTTGGGCCGCCCGACGAGGACGATGGTGGGTTTCATGGAGGCAATGAAGACCTCAATCGAGGCCGAGCAGGTAAAGACCGCCTTTGAGGGTCTGCACCAGCACGCCCTGAGGCGTCACCTGGGGCGTGGCGCGGATCGGACTGCCGTCGGTGGCGATGCGCGCGGCAAAGGCGCCGTCTTCCCGCGACAGGAAATGCACCTGCCCTTGTAGATCGCCCACCACCACGTAACCCCGGTACAGCGCCGGCCCCGAAAGCTGGCGCAAAGCAAGCTTGTCTTGTTTCCAGACGGAAGCGCCGCTGCCCTTGTCGAAGGCATGCAGCGCGCCACGCGCCTCGGTGACATAGAGATTGCGCGCATCCAGGGCGACGCCAGTGAAGCTAGATAGCTCCCGTCCCCAGACGGGCGCGCCGGTGTTGATGTCGAAGCAGGCCACGCGTCCTTGGAAGGCCGCGGCGCAAATGAGCTGGCCATCGGTAACCGGATTGCTGGTGACATCGGCGATGCGTTCCAGCTCGCTCACCCCCCGCGGCTGCGCCACCGTTGCCTCCCAGGCCACTGTGCCGGTGCCCGCCTCCAGCGCCACCAGCTTGCCGCCGCCGAAGCCAGCGAACACGCCGTTGCGGTCCACGAGCAGGCCGGCGGTGTTGCGCACGGTCAGGGCGGGTATGGCGCGCTGGTAGAACCACCTGCGCTGGCCGGTGGCCGCATCTAGGGCATGGATGCGGCCGTCCAGGCTGCGCACATAGACGCTGTCCTGGGTCACCACTGGTACCGCCAGCACCTCGCTGGATACCCGAGTCTGCCACACCAGCTTGCCGTCATGATCGTAGGCGAATACCTCGCCTTTGGGCCCGGCCACCACCACCAGCTTGGGCCCCACGCCTACGCCTGCGGACAGGCGCTGCTTGAGCTTCACCTGCCATAGCTCACGCCCGGTCGCCAGTTCGAAGCGCGCGAGACGGCCGTCGGCGGCAGCAGCGAACACGGCGTCCTGGGTGAAGCCCGGCACGAACACGGCATTGCCCGCGCTCCCGATCTGGGCCTTGGCACGCACGGCTACCCGCACGCTCGGGGTGAATTCCAAGAGTGGGGCGGGCACCTCGCGCCGAGCCGAGGTGCCGAACCAGTCGTCCCACACCTCACCCACGCTGGCACACCCGGCGGCCAGGAAGAGTACCGCCACGGCGAGCGCCGTCCTGCACACGGAGCGACAGGCAGAAAACTTCATCCGCGGCTTTCCAGGCTATCCAGCTTGATTTCCAGAATGGCTCGCGCCGGGCTGTCCTGGGCCAGACGCGCCAACGCTGCGCGGTAGGCCGCGGCCGCCTCCTTATGCTTGCCCTGGGCGGCCAACACGTCGCCGCGCCGTTCCTGGAATAGCAGCTCGAAGGCGGCATCATGGGGCGCATCGAGGGTTTTGAGGGCGGCATCGTACTCTTTGTCGTCAAGGAGCAAGGCCGCCAGGTTTAGACGCGCCAGGTCGCGGCTGGCGCCATCGCGGGCATGCGCGATCACCCATTCCAGCTGGCTTTTCGCACTCTTGCGATCCCCTGCCTGGGAATTGGCCTTGGCGGCGAGAAGCGCGGCATCCAGCGCGTAAGGCGTGCGCGCATATTTGTCCATGATTTCGCCGGCTAGCGCGCGCACCTTCTTGGTGTCGCCGCCAGTGAAGGCCTGTTCCAGCACCTGGTACAGACGCGCGGCTTCGTTGCGCTGGCGTACCTCGTACCAGCTCCAGCCGCGATAGGCGGCGACCGCCAGCACGAACGCCAGCACGCCTGCCACGACCTTGTTGCCATGGGCCTTCCACCAGGCCTGGACAGCGTCCAGTTGTTCCTGTTCTTGCAAATCCAATGCCATCGTGTCTTCTTTCTCTCGATTGCCGTCAAGGCCGCCGCAGCAGATCCGGCAGCTCCTCCCGCGTGGCCTGCACCTGTTCTGCCGCCTCCCGCAGCGCCTTTACGCCCACCACGCCCCGCGCCATCTCGTCCTCACCGATGATGAGGGCGAAGCGCGCGCCACTGGCGTCGGCCTTCTTCATCTGCGATTTGAAGCTGCCACCGCCGCAATGGAGCACGACCTTGAAGCCCGCGTCACGCAGACCTTCGGCGATGGACAAGGCATGGCTTTCCACGCCGCTTCCCGCATGCACCACATAGACATCCGGCCCGCTGGGCGCCACCCGCTGGCCCTGCTCTTCGCGCAGGGCGAGCACCCGCTCGATGCCGAGGGCGAAGCCGCAGGCAGGCGTGGGCCGGCCACCCAATTGCTCGACCAGCCCGTCATAACGGCCACCGGCGCAGAGGGTGCCCTGGGCTCCGAGCTTGTGGGTGACCCATTCGAAAACGGTGAAGTTGTAGTAATCCAGCCCGCGCACCAGGCGCGGATTGATGACGAAGGACACGCCGGCCTGCCGCAACCGAGCCTGCACACCCTCGAAGTGAACTAGCGAGACCTCGTCCAGATCGTCCAAAAGCTTGGGGGCTTCCGCCACCAATTCCTGCAGGGCAGGATTCTTGCTGTCCAGGATGCGCAAGGGATTGGTGTAAAGGCGCCGCCGCGCGTCTTCGTCCAGCAGGTCCTGATGCCGCTCCAGGTAGTGGATCAGGCGCGCCCGATGCCGAGCCCGGTCCTCGGCCGTGCCCAGGGTATTGATCTCGAGCGCCACGTCGGTGATGCCCAGCCGTTTCCAGAGGCGGGCGATCATTACGATGTGCTCCACATCCATGTCGGGACCGGGCCAGCCCAGCGCCTCCACGCCCACCTGGTGGAACTGTCGATAGCGTCCCCGCTGGGGACGCTCGTGCCGGAACATGGGCCCCATGTACCACAGCCGCTGCAGTCCCTGGGCCAACAAACCGTGCTGCAGCGCGGCACGCACGCAGGCCGCGGTCCCCTCCGGACGCAAGGTGAGGCTCTCGCCGTTGAGGGCATCCTCGAAGGTGTACATCTCCTTCTCGACGATGTCCGTGACTTCACCGATGGCACGCTTGAACAAGGCAGTGTGTTCGACGATGGGCGTGCGGATGCCGCGATAGCCGTAAGACGCCAGCCAATCGCGCACCGTATCCTCGAACCATTCCCAGGCGTGGATCTGCTGGGGCAGGATGTCATTCATCCCGCGAACGGCTTGAAGGCTGACAGCCATGGGGTGTACTTCCGTAAAAGGCGGGATTCTACCCGATTCAGGCGGCAGCCGAGGCCGACCCGGGGAGCGCAGCCAGCACGCCGTCCCAGAAACGGATGCGGGCACTGAGCGCGGCGCAAGCTGCCTGCCGTGCTTCGGCGATGCGCTCTCGCTCGCCCCCACACAGGTTCTCCAGCAGCTTGAGCGCCAACGGCGCGTGCGTGCCTTCGTCGAGATGGATATGACGCTCCAGGTAGTAGTGGAAGGCAGGTGCCTGCTCCCGCGTGACGCCCATGCGTTCCAGTAGCGCGCGGAACATGGAAGGAATCACGCTCTCTCGGCCCAGGGAAAACGCCGCCGCTACCACATGCGGCTTGCCGCTGGCGATGAAGTCGAAGGTGGTACGCATAAACTCGCGCGCCGGTTCCGGCACGTTTCCCGTCGCCAGCGCGACCTCGATGCCGCTGCTTTCCGCCAGCTCGACGAAGGTGCGCGCGGGTGTTGGATCAGCGCCCACCTCGCTCATCGCCGCGCAATAAAGCTCGAAATGACTGGCGTAGTTGTAAGTGTGGCAGGCACCGGGCACGCCCTCGTCCGACTCCTCTTCCAGCACGATTTCGTTGATGAAGCGGCGCACCGCGGCATCCCCCCGTGGCACCCAGGGCACGCTGGTGGGGGCGATCACGCCCTGCAGGAATTTCACCAGAGACATGAAATCCCACACGGGATAGACATGGTGTTCCATGAAGACGCGCAGGGCTGCTCGATCGCGCACCCGTCCATAGATTGGATGCTTGGCCAGCTTGCTGCGCAGCGGTTCTACACCGCTCAGATCCAATTGCTTCGCCATGGCTCGTTTTTCTGTGCAAAAATCCACCTCGGCGGGCGCCAGCCCGCCCCCTTTTTCCGTCGTCTCTTCCAGGAATGGCCGCCTTCGCGTGGGAAAGCCCACCGGTGATGGCGATGGGCCACCCTCGACGCCGAAACCACGCCTCGCCATGAGTGTTTCCTTCCGCCTCCCGCTGCTGGCAAGCGCGGCGGGAAGGAAACGCCATCCGTGTTTGACGCTAATTTGCGGCCTTGATGGGAATGGTGCGGGGCGTGGCCGCGCCCGTCTCCTTCCTGGCGGCAAGATGCGCCCGCACCTGGCGTTCCAGCTCATCCACCAGTTCTGCCGCCTCCACCTTGTGGCTGGGCTTGCCGCCCACGTAGAGCAAGCTGGGCGCGCCGCCCGCCAGCCCGATGTCGGCCTCGCGCGCCTCGCCCGGACCATTCACGCAGCAGCCGATCACTGCCACCGTGAGAGGCTCCAGCACGTCTTCCAGTCGCGCTTCCAGCGCATTGACCGTCTTGATCACGTCGAATTCCTGGCGCGAACAGGACGGGCAGGCGACGATGTTCACGCCTTTGTTGCGCAGATGCAGGCTCTTGAGGATGTCGAAGCCAACGCGCACCTCCTCCACCGGATCGGCCGCCAGCGACACGCGCAGGGTATCGCCGATTCCCTCGGCGAGCAGCATGCCGATACCGATGGCGGATTTCACGGTACCGGCGCGAAGCCCACCTGCCTCGGTGATGCCCAAGTGCAAGGGCTGCTCGATCTGTCGCGCCAGCAGGCGGTAAGCCTCCACCGCCATGAACACGTCGGAGGCCTTCACGCTGACCTTGAAATCCTGAAAATCGAGACGGTCGAGGATCTCCACATGGCGCAGAGCGGATTCCACCAGCGCCTGGGGTGTGGGCTCGCCGTATTTCCGTTGCAGATCCTTCTCCAGGGAACCGGCATTGACCCCAATGCGGATGGGAATGCCGTGGTCCTTGGCCGATTGCACCACCGCTCGCACGCGGTCTTCGCGACCGATGTTGCCCGGGTTGATGCGCAGACAATCGGCACCCAGCTCGGCGACGCGCAGGGCGATGCGGTAATCGAAGTGAATGTCGGCCACAAGTGGCACCGGAGAGCGCCGCCGAATCGCCCCGAAGGCTTCCGCCGCCTCCATGCTCGGCACCGAGACGCGCACGATGTCGGCGCCGGCTTTGGCAGCCCGCTCGATTTGCGCCAGCGTCGCTTCCACATCGCGAGTCTCCGTGTTGGTCATGGTCTGCACGGAAATGGGCGCGCCCCCTCCCACGGGGACGTTGCCGACCATGATTTGGCGGCTTTTGCGACGGGGGATCTCGACGGAATGCATGGCTACTCCAGGGTGAGGCGGGCAACGTTGACCTTGACGTAAGGGGCGAGATCGACCGGCTTGCCATTATAGGTGAGACGCACGTGGGCTGCGTTGCCCACTACCACGCTGAACGGCCCCTGGCCCGTCAAGGTTTGTTCATTCCCTTTGCGGTTGAGCTGGGCGATGAGCTTACGTCCCTGCCCGTCGCGCACCTCGACCCAGGCATCCTCGTCGAAGCTGAAATGCAGGGTCGCCGTCGGGAGAGGCTGCTCCGCCCCCTGGCTGGCCACGCGGGTTGGCGGCGATGTTTCTGCCGGCAGCGGCGGCGTGGACGGGAGCGGCACTTCCCCTTTGCCTCGCCCGGAAGGCAGCGGCGCGAAAGCGGTGGGGGGCACGGGCGCAGCGCGCGGGAGGCTGCGTCCGTCGTCCTGCAACAGAGCGTAGATGGCGAGCGGCACACCCACGAAGACGACGAAGGCGCCTGCCAGATAGATGAGCCAGCGCCGTGAGGGTCGGGGCGAGATGTCGATGCCTGGCGCGCGCGGCGCAGGCTTCCCGCTCGTGGCCTGAGGCTGCGCTGCCTCGTAAGCGGCGAGCAGGGGTGCGGCGTCGATTTGCGTCAGCCGCGCGTAGTTGCGGATGAAGCCGCGCACGAAGGTATTGCCGGGCAGGGACGCGAAGTCGTTGCGCTCCAGGGCCTCCACCTGGCGCAGGCTCAGGCGCAGGTGCCGCGCCACATCGGCTGCCGACAGCTGGCGGCGAGCGCGCGCTTCGCGCAACATCTCCCCCACCGTGGGCGAGGAAGGCTCGTGACCCGGGGAGGCGGCTTGTGGTTCGCTCATTCGTAGCGTTCGGCCTTGAGGAGCTGGGTTTGCGGCGCCTCTGGGAACCGCTGGCGTAGCATCTGGGCATAACTTGCCTCGGCGCTACGGTCACCTAGGCGCCGCTCCACCCGGACGCCCAACCAAAGGGCTTCCGCAGTAGGTGGATTCGCCTTCATATAGCGCAAGAGCAGGCTCTTGGCGCTGGCCAGATCACCCCGCCGGTAATGGATGTCCGCCAGATGGTAGAGGGCCAGCGGATGGTTGGGCTGCACCTTGAGGGCACGCTCGAAATAGTCCACCGCTGCCGCTTCATCGTTGCGTTTGAGGGAGCAGATGCCAGCATTGACGTAGGCCTTCTCCGGCGTCTCGTAGCGCGGGTTCTTGAGCGCGATGGTGAATTGCTTGATCGCCTCGTCGATGCGGTTGCGCTGGCAAAGGAACCAGCCGTAATTGTTGTAGGCCTCAGAGCTGCCAGGGTCGAGCTCGATGGCGCGGCGGAAGGCGGCTTCCGCCTCCGCATCCTCCTTAAGCTCCATGTGCACCAAGCCCAGCATGTAATGAGCCGGCGCGTATTTGGGATCGATCTGGGTGGCGATGGTAAGCTCCTCCAGCGCCACGCCAAGCTGGCCAGCGCCGAAATACGCGGAGCCAAGCTCGGTATGGGCACGCGCCGCCTCCAGCCGGGCGCTGTCCTCCTGGCTCAGATTCGGCGACTGCAGGGGCTGCTGGGCGCAAGCGCCACTAAGCAGGATCAGGAGGAAGGCGAAGAGCAGACGCTTCGAACGGCTCGTCAAGATCATGGATGCGCTCCTGTGGCCAGACGCAAGCTGCGCCGGCTTTTGTCCTGTACCCGTCCCGCGAGCTGGCCGCACGCCGCTGCGATGTCATCGCCGCGCGTCTTGCGGGTGGTAACCACGTGGCCTGCCTCCAGCAGGATTTCCCGGAAACGCCGCATCGCTTCGGGCGTCGAACGGCGGTAGCCTGAATCCGGAAAGGGATTGAAGGGAATGAGGTTGAACTTGCAGGACACCTCACGCGTCAGGGCAATGAGCTCGCGGGCGTGGGCAGGCGTGTCGTTGACGCCGTCCAGCATCACGTATTCGAAGGTGATGAAATCCCGCGGCGCCTGCACCAGGTAGCGCTGGCAGGCCGCCATCAGCTCGCGCAGGGGGTATTTGCGGTTGATGGGCACCAGCTCGTCGCGTAGCGCATCATTGGGTGCGTGTAGCGACACCGCCAGCGCCACCGGGCAGGTCTTTCGCAGGCGATCCATGGCCGGCACGATGCCGGATGTGCTCACCGTCACCCGCCGGCGCGACAAGCCGTAGCCATGATCGTCCAGCATGATGGAAAGTGCCGTCACCACGTTGTCGAAGTTGGTGAGGGGCTCACCCATGCCCATGAGCACCACGTTGGTGACCGGGCGCTCACCCAGGCCGACCCCACGCAAAGCCCGGTTGGCAAGCCAGAGCTGGCCGATGATTTCCGCCACCGTCAGATTGCGATTGAAACCCTGGCGGCCAGTGGAACAGAACGTGCAGGCGAGCGCACAGCCCACCTGGGAGGACACACAGAGGGTGCCGCGGTCGGTCTCCGGAATGAACACGGTCTCCACCGCATTGGCACTGCCCGTATCCATCAGCCACTTCACGGTGCCGTCCGCGGAACGATGCTCGGCAAGGATGCGCGGCGGCATGATCGCAGCGGTGGCGGCGAGTTTTTCCCGCAGCGATTTCGCCAGGTCGGTCATGGCCGCGAAATCCTGCTCCCCGGCCTGATGGATCCAGCGCATCACCTGGCGGGCACGGAAAGGCTTCTCGCCCAGGTTCTCGGCGAAGTAGCGGGTCAGACCCGCGAGGTCGAAATCGAGCAGGTTGATGGTCAAGGACTCAGACCCTCCTGCGACGGCCGCGCCGGATGGCGCAGACCATCAGCGGCCGGAATACACTTCCATCTCGGGGAAAAAATAGGCGATCTCCGCCTTGGCCGTGTCCGGGCCATCGGAGCCGTGCACCGCGTTGGCGTCGATGCTCTGAGCGAAGTCGGCACGGATGGTTCCGGGCGCGGCCTTTTTGGGATCGGTGGCGCCCATCAGCTCACGATTCTTGGCGATGGCGTTCTCCCCTTCCAGCACCTGGATCATCACCGGACCGGAAGTCATGAAGGTCACCAGATCATTGAAAAAAGGCTTGCCGCGATGCACGGCATAGAATCCTTCCGCCTCGGCCCGCGACAGCCAGCGCATGCGCGCTGCCACGATTTTGAGACCATTGCTCTCGAAACGGGAATAGATCTTGCCGATCACGTTCTTGGCGACGGCATCCGGTTTGATGATCGACAAGGTGCGCTCGATGGCCATGAAACTGCTCTCCCTATAGGCAAAATACGGAATCGGAAATTCAGAATAAAAACAAGCTGCTAAATATACCGTGTTCGGGCCGGCAAAAAAAGCCCGGCCAAGCTAAATGACCACTTCGTCAGCCGTATGCCGTGCCGCACCCGCGAAGTGCTAACATCGCGGTAAACCACTCGAACAAGGGGGAAAGGGATGGCGGAGCCGATCGCAGAAGACGAGATTAAGAAACGCGCGACCCGCCGCCTGATCGTGGCGGTGACCCTGGTGGTCCTGGCGGCGGGCATCCTCACCTGGCTGTCCCAACACAAGCCCGCGCCGCCCATCACCCGGCCGCCGGAGGAAACCGTGCCGCCCCCCATCATCGCGCCGCCGGCCTCCTCCGAGCCGGAAGCCGCCGCGGCACCCCCGGGGCAAACAGCCCCTGACACGCCACCACCCGGCGAGCCAACGGTGGAGCACGCGCCACAGCAGGCCGCAACCGCCACTGCGCCGGCCATTCCTGCCCCGAAGCAAGCCGGTACACTTCCCCCCACGCTGGGGGCACCGCCCCCGCCGCAAGTGGTGAGCAAGCCGCTGCCACCGCCTGGCCCGGGGCCCAAGGCGCCGCCTGCCGAGGTCGCGAAACCTCTGGTCAAGGCCGAACCGCCGACATCTTTAGCGCCCGCGCCAGCCGCCGTGCCCCACGCAGCCAGCGGCTACGTGGTGCAGTTCGGCGTCTTTGCCAATCCTCAGAATGCCCTGCAACTGGTGGAGCGTTTGCGCGCGGCGGGCATCGAAGCCCAGACGGAAACCCGGGTGATGCTGCCGCCCTTCAAGACGCGGGCCGAAGCCGAAGCTGCCCTCGCAAGGCTAAAGGAAAAAGGCATCCCCGCCGTGGTGGTGGCCCGCTGATCAGAAACGCGCGTAAAGCCGCTTCGGCAGGCATAGCCTGATCTCCGGCACGTAAGTCGGAAGCAGCCGCACCGCGGTCACCGTGTGTATCCACGGCTTCACGGCGCGGGTAACCTGGGCCAGCCCCATTTTCGTCATGGCCGTTCGCCACCTAAAGGTTCAATCCCACCGGGGCGTGATCATCCCCAGTTCCAGCATGACGATCCCGAGATGAATGGATCAATGCCCAGCTTCACAGCTGGCGGCAGAAACAGCGGCGCCAGGATGAGGATGATGGACGAGGCGCCCATGAAGTCGCCGGCGAAGAACAGCAGGGCGTTTACCAACAACAGGAACTGCCATCCTTGGTGCGTTCTTCGGCCCGTTGCTTGAAACGTTCAGCCGCCTTGCCTGACGGCGTGTTGGGGGCACCACGTGGCTAAACTTGATGACAATGGGCGCGGACGCGACGGCCGGAGGTAGCACACCCGCCAGCAGGGCAAGCAGCATGCTGCGCACCAACGTCATGTTTGCCTCCTTAGGGTGAGCACGGAACCCGGCTGCCGCAAGTGTCTTCCTCCGCGCCACGGATGCGCGCGAGGAAATCAGGTTTGGTTCATGCAGTATCAGAGAGGGCCCACGCGAAGCGCCAAGCCCACCTCGTTGGGGGCGGCCTGCCAGCCGCAATCCACGCCGATGCCCGGCACGGCCACCAGCGTATCACCCGACCACAACAGGGGCAGGCGCGTGCGCAGCCAGGGCGGCACACCGGCCTCCTGCAGCAGATTCTTCAGACTGCGCCTGGGGCCGCGACAGTCGGGGCGCAGGCGCTCGCCACCTCGACGCAGCCTGAGCTCCAGCGCGTGGTTTTCCACCATGCGCGAAGACAGGCCGGCGCCGAGGGTGCGTTCACACTCCAGCACGCAGCCCAATTCCGGCAGCTTTAGCCGGCTCTCCCCGTGCCAGGCCTGCCGCCATTCCTGGGATGGCAGCGGTCGCCGGTTTTCCACCCAGGCCTGGCCACGATAGCGGCGCAGCACGAAATCGCCCCAGGGGATCTCGATCCGGGCATCCGCTGCGGCCGATAGGAGTTGACGCCACATTTCGTGCAGGCGTGCGGCGTCGGGCATGGGCGCGCCCTGGGCCTGGAAAAACACCCGTAGCAGATTCTTGGCGCGCGGCGCGGACAGGGCGGCAAGTCCAGCCACTTCCAGCCGGCCGTCGCGCCCATGGCGCGCGAGATCCAGCGCGCCCAGCTCGTCGAGAAGGCTGTCCGCCTCGGCAAGATGCTCGCTCGCGCGCAGCACGGCCTCGCGATAGGCGGGGAAACGGCTCTCGATCAGGGGCAACACGTTCCTCCGCAAAAAGTTGCGAAGAAGCCGCGTGTCGCGATTGCTCTCGTCTTCCACCCAGCTCAGCTGGCGCTGCTTGGCATAGGCGAGGATCACCGCGCGCGGCACGGTAATAAGCGGCCGCAGTAGACGCGGCCCTCCGGCTTTGCGCACCGCCGGCATGCCGGCCAGGCCGCGCACGCCACTGCCCCGCAGCAGATTCAAGAACACCGTTTCCACCTGGTCATCGAGATGATGGGCCAGCACCACATAATCGGCAGGTTGGGCCAGCAACACCCGATAGCGCGCCTCGCGCGCCGCCGCTTCCGGCCCCAGCTCGCGCCGCCTGCGCACGCGCACCCGCGCCACGTGCAGCGGAATGTCCCGCGCCGCGCACAGGCGGACGCAGAAAGCAGCCCACGCGTCCGCGTGGGGACTCAGATGGTGATGGACATGGACGGCACTCAAGGAGAAGTCCAGCGTGCGGCGGAAGCCGTCGAGAATGTCGAGCAGCGCCACGGAATCGACACCGCCCGACAGCGCCAGACACAGGCGCCGTCCCGTTTCCAGATAGCCGATCAGGGCTTGGTGAACATGCTCCTGAAGCTTAGCGGCTGCCGGCTTCCTTGAACTTGCCATAGCTCATGAGCCGGTCGAAGCGCCGCTTGAGAAGCTCATCCACGGAGTAGTCCTGCAAGTCGCGCAGGGTTTCCGCCAACACCTTGCGCATGGACTGCATCATGGCCTCGGGATCGCGGTGCGCACCACCCAAAGGCTCGTTGATGACACGATCGATGAGGCCGAGGGTCTTCAGGCGAGTCGCGGTGATACCCAGGGTCTCCGCCGCTTCGGGCGCCTTTTCGGCGCTCTTCCACAAGATGGAGGCGCAACCCTCGGGAGAGATCACGGAATAAGTGCTGTACTGCAGCATGAGCATGGCATCGCCGACGCCGATGGCCAGGGCGCCGCCAGACCCGCCCTCGCCGATCACCGTGCAGACGATGGGAATGCGTAGCGTGGCCATGACGTAGAGATTGCTGGCGATGGCCTCAGACTGACCACGCTCCTCGGCATCGATGCCGGGATAGGCACCCGGTGTGTCGATGAAGGTGAACAAGGGGAGGTTGAATTTCTCCGCCTGCTTCATCAGGCGCTGCGCCTTGCGATAGCCCTCCGGGCGGGGCATGCCGAAATTGCGGTAGATTTTTTCCTTGGTGTCGCGGCCCTTCTGATGGCCGATCACCATTACCGGCTGGCCATTGAAGCGCGCCAGTCCGCCGACGATGGCAGGATCGTCGGCGAAGTGCCGATCGCCGTGCAGCTCCTCGAAATCCGTGAACAGGGCGTTGATGTAATCCAGCGTATAAGGCCGCTGGGGATGCCGTGCCACCTGGGAGATCTGCCAGGGCGTAAGCTTGGCGTAGATGTCCTTGGTGAGCGCCTTGCTCTTTTTCTGCAGGCGCTCGATCTCCTCCGAGATGTCGAGGGCGGAATCGTCCTGCACGTAGCGCAGTTCCTCGATCTTGCCCTCGAGCTCGGCAATGGGCTGTTCGAAATCCAGAAAGGTCGTCTTCATGGGGCGGACCGCCGTAAAAAGGTCGCCTAATGATACCGCACGGCATGACCGGCAGGACGGTCTCAGTACCAAGCCATGCCACTGCCTTGCCCGCGTGGATCGCTGGCGGCGAAGGCGCGCCCGCTGCGGCGATCCAACCACACCACCTGCATGTTGCCCCATTTTCGGTCTGTCACCTGCACCACGTGCCCGCGTAGGGTGAGGTCGTCCAGCACCTCCTGGGGAAACCCCTCCGGTTCCACCTCGATGCGATCGGGCAGGTACTGGTGGTGATAACGAGGGGCGCTCACCAATTCCCTTAGGTCCACCGTCGGCTGGGCGGCATAGCGCAGGATGGCGAGCAGCACCGTGCTGATGATGCGTGAGCCACCGGGGGTGCCGAGTATCAACACACCGCGCTCATCCTCCACGAAGGTGGGTGCCATGCTGGAAAGCGGACGCCGTCCGGGCGCGAGCGCGTTGGCGGCGCTTGCCGCGAGTCCATAGGCATTGGACCGACCCGCCCCTAGACTGAAATCGTCCATTTCGCTGTTGAGGAGCACACCGGTACGCCCGGCCACGAAGCAAGCTCCGAAGGGCAGATTGATGGAGAGCGTAGCGGCCACCCGATTGCCTGCACCATCAACGATCGAAAAATGCGTCGTGTGGTGCCCGCCACCCCATGGCGGCGCGGGATCGAGGTCGGTGCTCGATGTAGCGCGGTCATCGTCAATGCTTGCGCGCCGGGCAGCAAGATAGGCTGGGCTCAATAGCCGCGCCAAGGGCATGGCGATGAAATCGGGATCGCCCAGGAAGCGACGGTCGTGATAGGCGCGACGCAGAGCCTCAACCACCCAATGCATGCGCTGGGGCAAAAAGGCGTCTTGCAAATCGTACGCCGACAGCACGGTCAGACTCTGCGCCAGCGCCACGCCCGCTGCCGAAGGCGGTGGGGCGGCGACGATGCGCATACCGCGATAATGAACCACCAGCGGGCGACGCTCCCGCACCCGGTAGCGGGTCAGATCTTTCACATGCCAGAAGCCACCGGCGCGGCGCACCGCCACCACCATCTCCCGCGCCACCGGCCCACCGTAGAAGCCTGCCCGCCCCTCCTTGGCCAGTCTCGCCAGGGTGCGCGCCAGCGCCGGCTGGCGCAGGCGCGCACCAGCAGCCGGCACCGCGCCCCGGTCCAGGAACTGCGATGCCGCCTCTTCCTGGCCATGCAGGCAGGCGAAACGCACCTTGGCCATGGTGCGATAGCGCTCGTCCACCGGGAAACCGTCCTGCGCCAGGGCGATGGCAGGCGCCAACGTCTGGGTCAAGGGCAGGCGTCCATAATGCCGCGCGAGATGCACCAGGGCGGCCGGCAGACCCGGAATGGCCGCCGCCTTGGCGCCTTCCGTGGTCGCCCGGGGAAGCCAGCGGCCCTGGGCATCGCGATAATGGGCCAGGGACGCCCCGGCAGGCGCGGTCTCCCGCGCGTCCAGAAACACCTGCCGGCCATCCTGCGCCCGATGCAGGAGAAAGAAACCACCTCCCCCGAGGCCAGAACTGTAGGGCTCCACCACCGCGAGCACGGCCGCCACCGCCACCGCCGCATCGAAGGCGTTGCCACCTTGCGCGAGGATGTGCTGCCCGGCCTCGGTGGCCAGAGGATGGGCCGTGGCCAGCGCCCCCATTGTCTGCGCCCAGGCCGGTGGGAGCAGCATGAGCCCCAGCGCCCAGCCGGCCAGCCAGCGGGCGCATGACACACGAAAGGAATACAAAATGCGCGTCCTCAGCGGGGAACCTGCCAGCAGTTGTTGGGCGACTCGTACACCAGCATGAGGCTCTCCACCGGCGGGGTGGTGACGTAGCGCACGCCGATCATGTCCGGTCCCTTGCGCCAGTGCACGGCCAGTTCGTTGCGCTCGCCAATGCTGGTCACGTTGGTGTTGGCGATCACCCGCACCGGCTGGCCATAGCGGCCATTGTAGTTATTGATCACGATTACTAGGTTCCTCAGCGACGGTGCCACTTCCTGCTGCAATCCCACCAGCCGGTCGTTGCAGAAGTCGAACACGAACTGGCGGTGACTAGCCCGCTCCGGCGTGTCGTAGGCGATCAGGGTGGTGGCGGAAAAATCCTGCACCCGTTCGAAGGCGTAGCTTGCCAGCGCTTGCCGCACCTGCTCACGGGTCATGCCGCTTTGAAAGACATCCACTTCGAAAGCGGCAGCGGAATTGACCAGCAGCAAGCCCAGCATCAGCGATAGGGTGCGCATGGGAAGGTCTCGGTGATAAGGATGGTGGGCTCGCCGCGGATCATGATGCGATAGGTGCGATAGACGGCATCCGGCCCGGCCCAGCCCACGTCTAGGATTTCCCGGTAGGTTTCCAGTCCCCGCTCGCGCAATAGCTCGCCAATGCCGATGCGTCCCGCCGCCAGTTCGCCCTGCAGCCGCTCCGGCAAGCAAGGCAGACGGATCAGGGACTCGGCCTCGCCGTAGCAGCGCTTGGATGCCCGGCCCCGAAGCCGCACCCGGCGGCGCAAGACCTGCTCGCCCGCGCTCAAGCCCAGGGCCGGCACCGCCGCTTCCAGGATCACTTCCGCCTGCCCCAGGTTATCCACATGCACCTCTTCCCAGAAATACGCTTCCAGGTGTTTGGTAACGGTACCATCGGTCACCAGCAGCGTGCGCAGAAAGGGTGGCAGGGCTTCCATGTGCAGGCTTTCCGCGCGCGCATTGATAACGATGCCGCCCGGCACATAGCCGCGGGTCCGGAAATAGCTGCGGGAAAAACCAGTGGAGACGGGCATGACCGGTCACTGAAGAGGCACGCATCAATGGTAAAGGGCTTTGCCTCTCCCTGCCAATGCCGGCTACACGGGCCGGAATCTCGTTACAATGCAGGCCCATCTGCCGACAGGAGGAACATCATGGCCGAGCAACCCGCCGCGCTTTCCATCGCCACCCTAGGCGGCGGCTGCTTCTGGTGTCTGGAGGCCGTGTTCGAACAGGTGCGCGGTGTCGCCCAAGTGGTCTCCGGCTATGCCGGGGGCATGGTGGACAATCCCACCTATGCGCAGGTTTGCACCGGCACCACGGGCCACGCGGAGGTGGTGCAGGTGCATTTCGATGCCGAGGTGGTGCCCTACCGTACCCTGCTGGAAATCTTCTTCACCATCCACGACCCCACCACGCCCAACCGCCAGGGCAACGACCGCGGCCCCCAGTACCGTTCCATCATCCTCTATCACGATGCCGAACAGAAACGCATCGCCGAGGAGGTGATGCAGGCGGTCACGCAAGCCGGCCTGTGGCCGGCGCCATTGGTGACGGAACTGAAACCGCTGGAGAAATTCTGGCGGGCGGAGGATGACCACCAGGGCTACTTTCGAAGCCATCCCTGGCAGCCTTATTGTCAGTTCGTCGTGGCGCCCAAGGTGGAGAAGTTCCGCCGCCGCTTTAGCGCCTGGCTCAAGGCCTGATGCATCTGTACGTGGACATCTCCGGCCATGGCCTCGGCCATCTGGCGCAAACGGCACCCGTGCTCGATGCGCTGGCGGCGCGTCTGCCGCAACTGCGCCTCACCCTGCGCTGCGCCCTGCCGCGGGAACGCATCGCCCGCCGCCTCGCGACCCCCTTCACTCACCTAGCCAGCGGTAGCGATTTCGGACTGGTCATGAAAAACGCCCTCGACGTGGACGTCTCCGCAAGCCTGGCCGCCTACCGAGCGCTGCATCGCGATTGGGGGCAGCGCGTCGAGTTGGAAGCAGAAGCGCTCGCGCGCCACGCGCCGCACCTGGTGCTCAGCAATGTGTCCTATCTGGCCCTCGCCGCCGCCAAGCGGGTGGGCATCCCAGCCCTGGCCATGAGCTCCCTCAACTGGGCCGCTATCGGCAGCGCCTATCTGCGCGATGAACCTGGCTTCGCAGCAATCCACGCCGAGATGCTCGCCGCCTATCAGGGCGCGCAGGCTTTCCTGCGCCTGACCCCGGGCATGGACATGCCGGAGCTGGACAACCTCGTGCCCATCGGCCCGGTGGCCAAGCCCGGACGCCGCGCCAGGGACACCTTGCCGGATGGGCGTCTAGTCTTGGTCGCCATGGGCGGGATCCCGGTTTCGCTGGCCGTGCCTTGGCCGCGCCTACCGGGGGTGCGCTGGCTCATGCCACGGGCCTCGGGCATGAAGCGGTGCGACGTGTCCTTCATCGAAGACACGAGCCTTACCGTGAGCGATCTCATCGCTTCCGTGGATGTGGTCCTCACCAAGGCAGGCTACGGCACCTTCGTCGAGGCCGCGGCAAGCGGCACGCCCGTTCTCTATGTGCAGCGGCCAGACTGGCCGGAAGAGGCGGCCCTCACTGCCTGGCAGCGACGGGTCAGCCGTTGCCGCGCCGTGACGCGCCAGGCATTCGAGGCGGGGCAATTTGGCGAGCAGCTGCTGGAATTGCTAGACGGCCCGCGCCCCGCTCCAGTCGGGCTCACTGGCAACGAGGAAGCAGCGGATTTTATCGCCCGCCGCCTGGGGGGCGAGGGCTGACATGGCGCGCATTCTCTGCGTGGGCATCGCCACCCTGGATCTCGTTTTCACCGTCGACCACTATCCCCGCGAAGACGAGGAAATGCGGGCCCAAAGCCTGCGCGTCACGCGAGGTGGCAATGCCGCCAACACTGCCGTGGTGCTGGCCCGGCTCGGTCATCAGGTCGCCTTCGCCGGCGTCCTCGCCGCAGCGGAAGAGACCGCCATCCTGGTGCGGGACTTCCAGCAGCATGGTGTGGACACCGCGCCCTGCGTGGTACGCCCGGGCAAGCCGCCCACCTCCTCCATCCTGCTCGCGCCCTCGGGCAGTCGCACCATCGTGCATTACCGCGACCTTTCCGAGTTCGGCTGCGAAGACTTTGCCCGCCTCGACCTGGCCGCCTATGACTGGGTCCATTTCGAGGGCCGCAATCCGGACACCCTCGCCTGCATGCTGGATCACCTGCGGCGCCATCATGCCCGACTGCCCCTGTCGCTGGAGGCGGAAAAACCGCGCCCTGGCCTTGCGGCCCTGTTCGACCGCTGTAACGTGCTGCTCACTGGACGCGCCTTTGCCCGCGCCCTGGGCCATGGGGAGCCACGAGCCTTCCTGCAAGCCCTGCGGGCCCAGGCACCACGGCCGCTGATCTTCGCCGGCTGGGGCGAAACCGGCGCCTGGGCCTTGCCCGGCAGCGAGGCGCCCCTCTACACGCCCGCCTTTCCGCCGCCGCGGGTGGTGGACACGGTGGGCGCGGGAGACACCTTCAACGCCGGCGTGATCCATGGCGTGCTCAACGGCTGGCCCGTAGACCGCACCCTACGTGAGGCGGCTTCCCTGGCGGGCCGTAAATGCGGCCAGGTGGGCTTCAGCTTGGTTCCAACCCCAGGACCGTGAGGAAACGCCGGCGCGCAGCCTCAAGCCGCGCTCGGCCCGCGGCCGGCGGCCCGTCCAGGGCCGCGAGGCATTCGGCGAAGAAGGCATCGAAGGCCGCACGCAGCGCATCGACCGGCAGGCTTGTCGGCAGACTGTCGGGCCGCGCGGCCGAGTTGTCCTTAACCGGCCGCAGGCGCGCATAGCGGGGGATCATGCGCAATCGGCCGGTGGCTTCCTCCCGCGCCGACACCGGCCCCAGCTTGACATAGAGCGCACCCTCCCACTCGAAGCGCGCGCCCGGCTCAAGTTCCGTGAACCTCATGCACCCTCTTCCGGATGGGTCACCGCAGGCGGCTCGGACTGGGGCGTCCAGGCGCCGGCAAGGAGCTTTTCCAGCCAGAACAGCCCTGCCACCGTTTTCGCCTCGCAGATGCGGCCTTCCTGCACCCAGCTTATAGCCGTGGCCACGGGCAAAGTAAAAACCTCCAAAAACTCATCACCCTCGCGCCGATGGCCCTGGTAGATTAGACCCCGGGCGAGAAAATAAACCAGCCGCTCGTCCGCGTAGCCGATACAGGGATAGACGGTGGTCACGTAACACCATTCCCGCGCGGTGTAGCCCGTTTCCTCGAGAAGCTCGCGACGCGCGCAGGCGGCGGGTGTCTCGCCAGGGTCGATCTTGCCGGCCGGCAGTTCGATGAATTCCCGCCCGAGGGGATAGCGGAATTGGCGTTCCAAGAGCAAGTTGCCGTGGTCATCGAGGGCCAGGATCACGACTGCCCCCGGATGGCGGATGTACTCGCGCACGGAAGGTCGGCCATCCGGCAGCCGCACCTGATCCCGGTGGACTTGCAGCAATCGGCCCTGCCACACCACCTCCCCCGCCACAGGCGCCTCATAAAAATCTTTGCTTGCCATATTGAAACTTTCTCTTTCGCCTGCTATCTTAGGAACAAGCCCGAGTGATTTTGTCAGCTATTAACAGGCTGCGGATTATTTGGGATTTTTTTGGATGAACCATATTAGCATCCACTAACCTTCTAAAGGAGTGAGCCATGAGTCTGATCAATGGACTGGACAGCAACGGGGTGGTGACCGTCAACCGGGTCATCCTGCGCCCCGAGTACACGGTGGATGACCTGGAAGAACGGGTCGCCGAACTGTGCGAGAACGTGAAAACCTATCATTCGGACACCGGTTTCATCGGCGGATTCGTGATGATCAACACCGGCATGGTGTCCAACGAGGGCTCCACCATCGGTCAGGCGGTGGAAAGCCCCCTCAAGGGTCGCGAGGCACTGATCGTGACGTTCTGGCGCAGCATGGAAGATCATGAGCAGTCCCACCGTTCCGAGACCTTCCAGCCCCTGTTCAAGAGGGTGCTGGAGCTGTGCGAGAACGGCAACGAGGAAATCGCCTACCAGCTGCTTTGGCAGGGCAAGGCCTACGATCCGGAGACCGCCAAGGCCGCGCGCGAGGCCAAGGAAAGATACAGCAAGGCCGCGTGATACACACAGTCCACGCAAGCCAGGGCAAGGTCCCTGGTTTTTTTTCGTCCGTTTCTGCAAAAGGCCGTGGCACCCCCGATCGCGAACGCCCAGGGCGCGGCAAGACTCACACCATCTGCCGGATGGCAGTGGCGCACAAGGCCATCAGGGGCTGGGGCATGAGTCCCAGTGCCAGCACCGCCAGGCCATTGGCCGACAGCAACACCTGCATGCCGGGGTTGGCACCCGGGGCCGCCGGCTCACTGGGCGCGTCGAAATACATCAGCTTGACCACGCGCAGGTAGTAAAACGCCCCCGCCACCGACATGAGCACCGCGAACACCACCAGCCACAGGAAGCCCGCATCCAGTGCCGCCTTAAGTACCGACAGCTTGGCGTAGAAACCGACGGTGGGCGGCACGCCCGCCATGGAGAACATGAGCAGCAGCATGAGGAAGGCATGCCAGGGACTGCGCTGATTGAGCCCCTTGAAATGGTCGAGCGCTTCCGCCTCGAAGCCCTCGCGGGAAAGGAGCAGGATCATCGCGAAGCCACCCAGGCTCATGAGCACGTAGGCCGCCACGTAGAAGAAGGCGGCGCTGTAACCCTGTTCGCTTCCTGCCAGAAAGCCCAGCAGCACGAAGCCCATGTGGGATATGGTGGAGTAGGCCAGCATGCGTTTGATGTTGGTCTGGGCGATGGCGGTGACGTTGCCCAGGGCGATGGAGAGCACGGCCATTAGCGCCAGCATGGGCTGCCAATCGGCGGCCAGCGCTTGCAGCCCATCCACCAGCAGCCGCATGAAGAAGGCGAAGGCCGCGAGCTTAGGGGCCGAACCGATGAACAGGGTGATGGCGGTGGGGGCGCCTTGATAGACATCCGGGATCCACATGTGAAAAGGCACCACACCCAGCTTGAAGGCGAGCCCCGCAACCACGAACACCAGGCCGAACACCAGCACGGGATCCGCTCCCATCCCGGGCAGTGCCGCCGCCACCCGCGCCAGCTCCAGGGAGCCAGTCACGCCGTAGAGCAGCGACATGCCATAAAGCAGTAGGCCAGAGGCGAGCGCGCCCAGTACGAAATACTTCATCGCCGCTTCGCTCGCCAACCTATCGTCCCGCTTGAGCCCCACCAGCGCATATAAGCACAGGGAAAGGAGCTCGAGCCCCAGATAGAGGGTGAGGAAGTGACTGGCCGAGATCATGATCATCATGCCCAGCGTGGCGAACAGCACCAGGACATAGAACTCGCCCCGATCCATGCCCCGCGCGCGCAGATAGTCCCGGGAATAGATGAGTACCGCCGCGACGGCGCCGTCCAGCATGAGCTTGAGCACGTCGGCGAGCCGATCGTCCACGAAGGTATTGGCAAAGGCCAAAGTGGGGACCGGATCGAGCGTCAACACCGTGGCCAGCGCCGCCCCACCCAGGGCCGCCAGCGCCAGTGCGAACGTGATCCAGCGCAGATCATCGGCCAGAAACAGATCCAGGATCAGCACCGTACACGCCATCCCCAGAAGCACCAGTTCCGGCAGCGCAGGCAGCAGATCGGCGAGCACGAAGTCGGCCATCATGATCGGTCAGCCCCTTACCAGGCACAGAAGTCGCCACATTTACTCTCGGCGACATGGTTGAGCAGATGTTCCACGGAAGCGTGCATCACTTCCGTCACCGGTGCGGGATAGACACCCATGCCCAGCACCGCCACCGCGAGCAGTCCCAGCACCAAGAATTCGCGCGCACTCAGGTCCTTTAGGGCCGCCACCTGGCGATGGACGATGGGACCGAACACCACCCGCTTGATCATCCACAGCGTGTAGGCGGCGCCAAAGACCAGGGTGCTCGCTGCCAGGAAGGCATACCAAAAATCGACCTGCACCGCCCCCAGGATCACCAGGAATTCGCCCACGAAACCGCTGGTGCCGGGCAGACCGGAATTGGCCATGGCGAACAGGACGAAGAAGGCGGCAAACACCGGCATGACGTTCACCACCCCGCCGTAATCGGCGATGTTGCGCGAATGCAGGCGGTCATAGAGCACGCCTACGCACAAAAACAGCGCCCCGGATACGAAGCCGTGGGAAATCATCTGCACCAGGGCGCCCTCCACTCCCAGCGGGTTGAACAGGAAAAAGCCCAGGGTGACAAACCCCATGTGGGCGATGGATGAATAGGCGATCAGCTTCTTCATGTCCCCTTGCACTAGGGCCACCAGGCCAATGTACACCACCGCGATCAAGGAGAGGGCGATGATGAATCCGGCCAAGGCATGGCTCGCATCCGGCGTGATTGGCAGAGAAAAGCGCAGAAAGCCATAGGCCCCAAGTTTCAGCATGATGGCCGCCAGCACCACCGAACCCCCAGTGGGCGCCTCCACGTGAGCATCCGGCAACCAGGTGTGGACTGGCCACATCGGCACCTTGACGGCGAAGGCGGTGAAGAAAGCCAGGAAGATCAACACCTGTTCGCGATAGCCCAGCGGCAGACGATGCAGGTCTAGGATGTCGAAGCTGCCAGCCTTCTGGTACAGGTAGATGAAGGCCACCAGCATCAGTAGCGAACCAAGCAAGGTGTAGAGGAAGAACTTCACCGCCGCATAGACGCGACGCGGCCCGCCCCAGATACCGATCACCAGAAACATGGGGATCAGCATCGCCTCCCAGAACACGTAGAACAGCACCGCGTCGAGCGCCGCGAATACGCCGATCATCAGCCCGGACATGATGAGGAAAGCGGCTAGATACTGGGCGATGCGCGTCTCGATCACCTTCCAGCCCGCCAGCACCACCAGCACCGTGGTAAAGGCGGTGAGCAAAATGAACAGCAGAGAAATGCCGTCCACCCCCAAGTGATAATGAACCCGGAAGGTTTCGATCCAGGGCGCCCGCTCGACGAACTGCATGGTGGCGGTTCCCGTGTCGAAGCGGGTGTAGAGCGGCACGGTCACGGCGAAACCGGCGACAGCCCCAATCAAGGCGAGCCAGCGCGCCAAGAGGGCGTTACGGTCCGGGCCGGTGGCGAGCACCAGCAAGCCGAACACGATCGGCACCCAAATGGCTAGACTCAACAATGGCATTCCCGACATGGCATCACCCGCAAGCGGTGAGGCGGCGCCTGCTAGCCCGCCTTGACGCCTCCCCGCTCACGCCTCTCCTTTTTTTCAGACTTTCACCAACCAGGTGATGAGTACGAACACTCCGATCAGCATGGCGAAGGCATAGTGATAGATGTAACCGGATTGGAAATGCCGGACCACCTCGGCCAGGCGGCCCACCAAACGCGCCGTACCATTGACCAGCCAGCCGTCGATCACGGTCACATCGCCTCCCTTCCACAGCCAGGTGCCAAGTCTGCGGGCACCTCCGGCAAAGAACCAGTCGTTGAACTGATCGAAGCCATATTTGTTTTCCAGAATGCGGTAGAAGAGCCGCAACCGTTCGGCAAGGCGGTCCGGCAAATCGGTGCGCACTTGGTAGAGGAACCAGGCGCTGACCACGCCCGCCAACGCCAGCCAGAACGGCAGCGTGGAGAAGGCGTGGAGCGCCATCGCCGCCGCTCCGTGGAACTGGGAGGCAAGCTCGCTTGGCGCGGAATGCTGGGGCGCCACATAAATCGCCTCGCCGAAGGCCCTGCCATCCAGGACAGCGTCGATCGTGAAATAACCGATGGTCAACGAGGGAAGAGCCAGCAGCACCAAGGGCAGCCAAACCACCCAGGGTGACTCATGCGGCTCGCCGCCTTCATGTGCACTGTGCTCGCCCACATCACCATGGTCCAGTCGTTCCCGGAACCGTTCCGGGCCATGGAAAACGAGGAAGTACATGCGAAAGGTATAGAAGGCGGTGACGAACACGCCCGTCACCACCGCGAAATAGGCAAAGCCCGCGCCCGGGACGTTGGCCGCGTGGACTGCCTCGATGATGGAATCCTTGGAATAAAAGCCGGAGAAAAAGGGCGTGCCTATCAATGCGAGCGATCCGATCAGCGCGGTGATCCAAGTGATGGGCATGTACTTCTTTAGCCCGCCCATATGGCGCATGTCCTGATCGTGATGCATGCCGATGATCACCGAGCCAGCAGCCAGGAATAGCAACGCCTTGAAGAAGGCATGCGTCATCAGATGGAACACCGCCACCGAATAGGCGGACGCCCCAAGCGCCACCGTCATGTAACCCAATTGCGACAAGGTCGAATAGGCCACCACCCGCTTGATGTCGGTCTGCACGATGCCCAGCAGGCCCATGAACAGGGCCGTGATGGCGCCGATCACCAGCACCACCGACAGCGCAGTATCAGAGAGCTCGAACAAGGGCGACATGCGCGCCACCATGAAGATGCCAGCTGTCACCATGGTCGCGGCGTGGATCAGGGCGGAAATGGGCGTCGGGCCTTCCATGGAATCCGGTAGCCAGACGTGCAGGGGAAATTGCGCCGACTTACCCATGGCACCGATGAACAGCAAAATGCACACGACAGTGATCAAAGACCACTCGCGGCCCGGAATGAGCTCGATGCTGCGGCTGGCCAACTCCCCCGCCTGGGCGAACACCGCCGCGTAGTCCAACGTTCCCGCATAGGCCAGCACCAGGCCAATTCCCAGCAAAAAACCGAAATCCCCCACGCGGTTGACCAGAAACGCCTTCAGGTTGGCGTAGATGGCGCTGGGCCGCGTGTACCAGAAGCCGATCAGCAGGTAAGACACCAAGCCCACCGCTTCCCAGCCGAAGAAGAGCTGCAGGAAATTGTTGGCCATCACCAGCATCAGCATGGCGAAGGTGAACAGGGAAATGTAGGCAAAGAAGCGCTGGTAGCCTGGATCGTCGCTCATGTAGCCGATGGTGTAGATGTGCACCATGAGGGAGACGAAGGTCACCACCAGCATCATCATGGCGGACAGCTTGTCGATCAGGAAGCCGATCTCGAAGGCGACCCCGCCGCTGGTGAGCCAGGTATAGACCGTACCGTTGAAAGTATGTCCCGCCTGCACGTCGCGGAACACCAGCCAGGAGGCCCAGCAGGAGATGGCTACACCGAGGATGGCGATGCGGTGGGTCCACACCCGTCCGATGTACCAACCGAGAAGGCCAGCGATCAGCGCGCCCGCCAGCGGCGCCATGGGCACGATCAGATAGAGGGTCTGCATGTCGAGCGCAGCCATCACCCTACCCCTTCAGCTCGTCAAGGTCATCGACGTTGATGGTGCGCAAGTTGCGGAACAACACCACCAGGATGGCGAGGCCGATGGCCGACTCGGCCGCTGCTACCGTGAGCACGAAAAACACGAATACCTGCCCGGCCACATCGCCCAGATAGTGGGAGAAGGCCACGAAATTCAAATTCACCGCCAACAGCATGAGCTCGATGGCCATCAAAAGGACGATCATGTTCTTGCGGTTGAGAAAGATGCCCAGCACGCTGATGGCGAACAAGATGGCGCCGAGCACTAGGTAATGGGACAAGGTGAGCATGATGGTCAGTTCTCCCTACCGGCATCCGCCTCATCCGGCTTTTCTGGCGGCATACTGATGAGGCGCACCCGCTGCGAACGCTTGACCCGGATCTGGCGGGCGGGATCCTGGTATTTGGTGGTCTTGCGGCGGCGCATGGTGAGGGCGATGGCCGCCACGATAGCCACCAGCAGGATGACGGCGGCGATCTCGAAGGGATAGACGTAGTCGGTATAGAGCACGCGCCCCAGTTCGCGCGTATTGCTGTAATCCACGCCATGGGGCATGGGCGTGGGGTAGCGGTCGGCGCCGAAATGACGGCCGCCCAGCACCACGACCATTTCCAGCACCAGCAGCACCGCCACCGTGGCCGCCAGGGGTAGATAGTCCCAGAAACCTTCGCGCAGGCGCGCAAGGTTGATGTCCAACATCATCACCACGAACAGGAACAAAACCATCACCGCTCCCACGTAGACCAGCACCAGGGTGATGGCGAGAAACTCTGCATCGAGCAGCAGCCAGATGCCGGCCGCTGTGAAGAAAGCCAGCACCAGGAACAGGGCCGCATGCACGGGGTTGCGCACGGTGATCACCCGTAGCGCAGCGAACAGCAGGATGGCCGCCAGAAAATAAAAAACAAAAGTTTCGAAGTTCATCTCACTTTGTTGAACCGTTTTCAACGCAAAGGCGCAGAGATCGTCAGGCAAGGCATTTTGGATTGTCCTCTTTGCCCTCTGTGTGCTTCGCCCTGCCCGCCATTAGCGGTATTTCGCATCCGCCGCCCGGTCTGCCGCAATCATGGCTTCGTACTTGTCGCCGATCGCCAGCAGCATGGGCTTGGTTAAATAGAGGTCTCCCCTCTGTTCGCCGTGGTATTCGAAGATCCGGGTCTCGACAATGGAATCGACTGGACAGGATTCCTCGCAGAAGCCGCAGAAAATGCACTTGGTCAGGTCGATGTCGTAGCGTGTGGTGCGGCGGGTGCCGTCTTCCCGCTCCTCGGATTCGATGGTGATGGCCAACGCCGGGCATACCGCCTCACAGAGCTTGCAGGCGATGCAACGCTCCTCTCCGTTTGGATAGCGACGTAGCGCATGCAGACCGCGGAAGCGTGGACTCAAGGGGGTCTTCTCATCCGGATACTGCACGGTGATCTTGCGTGCGAACAGATGGCGCCCCGTGAGCATCATGCCCCGCAGCAGTTCCAGCAACAGGAAGCTTTTGAAGAAATCCTTGATGCGCTCGATCATCGCTTCCCTCAATGGAAAAGGTGACCGTAGGGCGTTTGCATCGCTACCCCCATGACCACGATCCACACCAGCGTCACGGGGATGAACACCTTCCAGCCCAGGCGCATGATCTGGTCGTAGCGGTAGCGCGGGAAGGTGGCCCGAAACCACAGAAACAACAGCAACACGAACATGACCTTGAACACCAGCC
This sequence comes from Thiobacter sp. AK1, assembly GCF_039822265.1. NCBI lineage: Bacteria > Pseudomonadati > Pseudomonadota > Betaproteobacteria > Burkholderiales > Thiobacteraceae > Thiobacter > Thiobacter aerophilus. The sequence goes on along the minus strand of NZ_JBAJEX010000008.1, from coordinate 7,429 downwards.
AGTGGAAGCCGTCCGGGATCCAGCGCACCGGCGACAGCCAGCCCCCGAGGAACATGATGCTGGTCAGCGTAGAGACCAGGATCATGTTGGCATATTCCGCCAGGAAAAACACGGCAAAGGCCATGCCCGAGTATTCCACATGGAAGCCCGCGACGATCTCGGACTCCCCTTCTGCCACGTCGAAGGGCGCGCGGTTGGTCTCCGCCACGCCAGCGATGAGATAGACCAGGAACAGCGGTGCGAGCGGCAGCCAATACCAGTGCAAGAAGCCGCCCGCCTGCGCATTGACGATGTCTACCAGATTCAGGCTGCCCGCGGCCATCAACACGCCCACCAGGGCAAAGCCCATGGCGATCTCGTAGGACACGATTTGCGCGGCGGAGCGCATGGCACCCAAGAAGGCATATTTGGAGTTGGAGGCCCAACCTGCCAAGATCACCCCGTACACCCCCATGGAAGTGATGGCCATGACGTAGAGCAGACCCGCGTCGATGTTGGCCAGCACCAGCTCGGGTGAGAAGGGAATCACCGCCCAGGCTGCCAGCGCAGGCCCAATGGCCAGCACCGGCGCGAGCAGAAAGAGAAACTTGTCCGCCCCCGCCGGTATAACGATTTCCTTGAACAAGAGCTTCAAGGCATCGGCGATGGGCTGCAGCCAGCCCTTGGGCCCAACCCGGTTGGGCCCGAGACGGATCTGCATGTAGCCGATAATCTTGCGCTCGGCGTAAGTGAGATAGGCCACGCACAGCAACAGCGGCAGCACGATGGCAACGATGCCAAGCAGGGTCTTCACCAGCAGGAAAATCTGCGGGCCCCAGGTGGGGCCAAGCCAGCTCTGGAACGACGCGGCGAAATCCATCACGCCCGCTCCACGGTGATGGGATCGAACATGCCAGCCAGCCCCAGTGTCAGGGGATGCGCCGCGGCGACGTGCACGCAACCTTCAGGCACGGCCGGATCGGCCGCGGCTGGGAGCGTGGCCTGGCCGGTTCCCTGGCGTAGTACCAGCATGTCTCCCGGTTTTAGACCGAGGCAGGCAAACAGCCGCGGATGCAGGCGTGCCAGAGGCGGACGCGCATCGCGCGTGGCCTGGAGGGCGGGCGCGCGCCGGGTGAGCGCATCGAGCTGGTAGATCGGCACCTCGCCGATCCGGGCGAGGTCCATCGCCTGGGGCGCGGGGTCATCCAGCACCGGCGTGGAGAAAGCATTGTCGAGGGGAAGCGGCAGGGCAGCGTTCGCACCCAGCACCTCCTGTCGCACCGCTTCCGCACTGTCCTGATCGAAGCCCGGAAGATTCAGCAGATTGCCCAGCACGCGCAGCACCTTCCAGGCAGGACGCGCCTCGCCCGGCGGTTTCACCGCGGCGGCGAAGCTCTGTACCCGGCCTTCCATATTCACGTAGGTGCCGGCAGTCTCGGCGAAGGCTGCCACCGGCAGGATCACGTGCGCGTATTCCAGCGCCTGGTCGCGGAAGGAGGACAAGGCCACCACCAGATCCGCCTGCGCCAGCGCGGCGCGCGCGGTCTGGGGATCGTAGCTGTCGAGCTCCGGCTCCGCATGGAGCAACAAATAGACACGACGCGGCTCCTTGAGCATGGCGGCGGCATGACGTCCCCCCGCGTGCGGCAGCGCGCCCGCGAGGTAGGCACCGACGCTGTTGGCCGCCTCGGCCATCACGCCCCAACGCGCCCCCGTGATGCGAGCGAGTTCCGCCGCGAGGCTGGCCAGTTCCGCGGCGCGCGGATGATGCTGGGCTAGGTTGCCGAGCAGAATGCATGGCATTTCTGCTTGACACAGACTATCAGCCAGCGCCTGGGCCTGGGCGTCGACGCATAGCCCGGCCAGCTTGTCGGCAAACCCCGCGGCCAGCGCCACGCCCTTGCGCGCAGCCGCCGCCTTCACCACCTGGGCCAGCGTCTGCACCAGCGCCGGCGGTGGGACGATCAGCTTGTGGGCCACCGGGCAGAGCATGTCCACATCGAGGGGATTGATCACATGCAGACGGCCACGATGCTTGACCGCCTGACGCACGCGGTGGGCAAGCAGCGGCTGTTCCTTACGGATGTTGCTGCCCACGAGCAGGATGGCCTGCGCCCCCTGCACTGCCTCAATGGGCTGTCCCAGCCAAGGCGCGCCCAGCCGGTAGTCGTCGGCGCGAAAGTCGCTGTGGCGCAGGCGGTGATCCACGTTGTCGCAACCCAAGCCGCGCACGAGTTTCTGCAGCAGGTGGAGTTCCTCCAGTGTGGCATTGGGTGCGGCCAAGGCGCCCATGGCATCCGGCCCGTGCTGGCCGACGATCTCGCGCAGGCCGTTGGCCACGTATTCCAGCGCTGCCTGCCAGTCCACTTCGATCCATGCGCCATGATGTTTGACTAGAGGCCGCAACAGGCGCGTCTCACTGTTGAGCGCCTGGTAGGAAAAGCGGTCGCGATCGGCGAGCCAGCATTCATTCACTGCCTCGTTTTCCCGGGGCAATACCCGCATCACGCGATCCTTCTTCACTTGGATCAGCAGATTGGCGCCCAATCCGTCATGGGGACTGACGCCAGCCCGCCGGGAAAGCTCCCAGGGACGCGCGGTGTAGCGGAAGGGTTTGGAGGTGAGCGCCCCCACTGGACACAGATCGATCATGTTGCCGGAGAGCTCGGAATCGACCGTCTCGGCGACAAACGGCATGATCTCGGAATGCTCGCCGCGAAAGGCCTGGCCCAGCTCCATCTGCCCAGCGATTTCCTGACCGAAGCGCACGCAGCGCGTGCAGTGGATGCAGCGCGTCATGTCGGTGGCGATCAGCGGGCCGAGATTCTTGTTCACCACCACCCGCTTTTCCTCCCGGTAGCGGGAGGTGCCGGCGCCAAAACCCACGGCGAGATCTTGCAGCTGGCATTCGCCACCCTGGTCGCAGATGGGACAATCGAGCGGGTGGTTGATGAGCAAAAATTCCATCACGCCCTTCTGCGCCCTGATCGCCTTGTCGGAACGCGTCGAGACCTTCATGCCGTCGGTGACGGGCGTAGCACAAGCCGGCAGGGGCTTGGGCGCCTTCTCCACGTCCACCAGACACATGCGGCAATTGGCGGCCACCGAAAGCTTGCGGTGATAGCAGAAGCGTGGCACGTAGATGCCCAGGCGGTCGGCGGCATCCATCACCGTGGATCCTTCCGGAACCTCGATTTTCTTGCCGTCGATTTCGATGGTTAGCATGGGCCGTGGCTCTCAGTGGCATCCATCGAGGCATTTGCCGTGCTCGATGTGGTATTCGAATTCATGGCCGAAGTGCTTGAGGAAGCTTTGCACCGGCATTGCCGCCGCATCACCCAGGCCGCAGATGGTGCGCCCACCAATGTTGCCTGCGACGCTTTGCAAAAGTTCCAGATCCTCGGGGCGGCCCTGGCCATGCTCGATACGATGGATGATGCGATACAGCCAGCCGGTCCCCTCGCGGCAGGGCGTGCATTGGCCGCAGGATTCCTCGAAGTAGAAATAGGACAACCGTTCCAGGGCGCGCACCATGCACACGCTGTCATCGATGAGGATCACCGACCCCGCGCCCAGCATGGAGCCGGCCTTGGCGATGGAATCGTAATCCATGGTGCACGCCATCATCACTTCTGCCGGCAGCACCGGCGTGGACGAACCGCCCGGGATCACGGCCTTCAGCCGATAGCCCTCCCGCATGCCCCCGGCCATCTCCAGTAGCTCGGCAAAAGGCGTGCCGAGGGCAATCTCGTAATTGCCCGGCCGCCTCACCTTGCCCGAAACGGAGAAGATCTTGGTACCACCATTGTTGGGCTTGCCTAGTTCCAGGAATTTCTGCCCGCCGTTGCGCACGATGTAGGGAATGCAGGCGAAGGTCTCGGTGTTGTTGATCACCGTGGGGCGGCCGTAGAGACCGAAGCTCGCTGGAAACGGCGGCTTGAAACGGGGTTGGCCCTTCTTGCCTTCGATGGATTCCAACAGCGCCGTCTCCTCGCCGCAGATATAGGCACCGTAGCCATGGTGGGCGTAGAGCTCGAAGTCGAAACCCGAGCCAAGGATGTTTCTGCCCAGATAGCCAGCAGTCCGGGCCTCCTCCAACGCCTGCTCGAATGCCTCGTAAAGCTCGAAGATTTCGCCATGGATGTAGTTGTAACCAGTCTGTGCTCCCAGCGTATAGCCGGCAATGATCATCCCTTCGATCACGCTGTGGGGGTTGTAGCGCAGGATGTCCCGGTCCTTGAAGGTGCCGGGCTCGCCCTCGTCGCTATTGCACACGATGTATTTCGGACCCGGCAGGTGGCGTGGGATGAAGCTCCATTTGAGACCAGTGGGAAAACCCGCGCCACCGCGTCCGCGTAGGGCGGAGGTCTTGATCTCGGCGATGATGGCCTCCGGCGCGATCTTTTCGGTGAGGATGCGGCGCAGAGCCTGGTAGCCACCCACGCTCTCGTAGGTGGCAAGGGACGCCGGATTCGGCAAGTCCCGCGTGGTGAAGATGACTTTCTCGGCCATGCCCTATTCCAGTTCCGAAAGCAGCTTGTCCACCGCCTCGGGCGTGAGATGGCTGCACATGCGGTGATTGTTGACCAGCATGAGCGGCGCGCCGTCGCAGGAACCCATGCATTCGCCCTGCAGCAGGGTGAACCGGCCGTCCTCGGTGGTCTCGCCCCAGCCTATGCCCAATTTCTTCTGGAGGTAGGCGCCGATGTCATGGCGTTGGGTGAGTTGACACGGCAGATTGGTGCACACCGTCAGCTTGTGCCGCCCTACGGGACGGGTGTTGTACATGTTGTAGAAAGTGGCCACCTCGTAAGCGGCGATGGGCGGCATGTTTAGATACTCAGCGACGAAGCGGATGGTGTCCTCGGACAACCAGCCCTTTTCCTCTTGCGCGATGCGCAACGCGGACATGATCGCCGACTGCTTCTGATCCGGCGGATACTTGGCGATTTCCCGGTCGATGCGGGCGAGAGCTTCGGCAGACAGCATCAGCGGTCGATCTCCCCGAACACGATATCCTGCGTGCCGATGATGGCCACCACGTCGGCGATCATGTGACCGCGCGCCATCTCATCCATCGCCGCCAGATGGGCGAAGCCGGGGGCGCGAATCTTGAGACGGTAAGGTTTGTTGGCCCCGTCGGAGATGAGATAGATACCGAACTCGCCCTTGGGGTGTTCCACCGCCGCATAGCACTCTCCCTTGGGCACATGGAAGCCCTCGGTAAACAGCTTGAAGTGGTGGATGAGCTCTTCCATGTTGGACTTCATGTCCAGACGCGAAGGCGGCGCGACCTTGTGATCATCCGTGATCACCGGCCCGGGATTCTTGCGCAGCCACTCCACGCATTGCTTGATGATACGGTTGCTCTGGCGCATTTCCTCCATGCGTACCAGGTAGCGATCGTAACAATCGCCATTGACCCCCACCGGAATGTCGAACTCCAAGCGGTCATAGACCTCGTAGGGCTGTTTTTTGCGCAGATCCCACGCCACCCCCGAGCCACGCAGCATGGGGCCGGTAAAGCCGAGGGCGATCGCCCGTTCTGGCGAGACCACCCCGATGTTCACCAAGCGCTGCTTCCAAATGCGGTTGTCCGTGAGCAGCGTTTCGTATTCGTCCACCAACGTCGGAAAACGGTTGGTGAAGTCCTCGATGAAGTCCAGCAGGGAGCCCTGGCGGTTTTCGTTGAGACGCGCCACCTCGCGCTCGCTGCGGAAGCGGGAGGGCTGATACTGGGGCATGCTGTCCGGCAGATCACGATAGACGCCACCCGGGCGGTAATAGGCGGCATGCATGCGCGCTCCCGATACGGCCTCGTAGCAATCGAGCAAGTCTTCCCGTTCACGGAAGGCGTATAGGAACACCGTCATGGCGCCCACGTCCAAGGCATGCGCCCCCAGCCAGAGCAGGTGGTTGAGAATGCGCGTGATCTCGTCGAACATGACGCGGATGTACTGGGCGCGAATAGGCACTTCCACGCCCAGTAGCTTTTCGATCGCCAGCACATAGGCGTGCTCGTTGCACATCATGGACACGTAGTCGAGCCGGTCCATGTAAGGCACGGACTGCAGATAGGTCTTGTGTTCTGCGAGCTTCTCGGTGGCGCGATGCAAGAGGCCGATGTGGGGGTCGGCACGCTCTACCACTTCGCCGTCCAGCTCCAGCACCAGGCGCAACACGCCGTGAGCAGCAGGATGCTGTGGGCCGAAGTTCAAGGTGTAGTTGCGGATTTCAGCCATGGAAGGTGTCCTCGCGGATCACGCGCGGCGTGATCTCGCGCGCCTCGATGCTCACCGGCTGATAGATCACACGCTGCTGGTCGGGGTCGTAGCGCATCTCCACGTAGCCGGTAAGGGGGAAATCCTTGCGAAAAGGGTGGCCGATGAAGCCATAATCGGTAAGGATGCGGCGCAGATCTGGATGGCCTTCGAAGACGATGCCGAACAAGTCGAAGGCCTCGCGCTCGTACCAGTTGGCGGACGGCCAGATGTCCACCACCGAATCCAGGACAGGGAATTCGTCGTCCGGGCAGAACACGCGCACGCGCAGGCGCTGGTTCTTGCCCAGCGCAAGCAGATGGTAGACGGCAGCAAAGCGCGGTCCCTGCCAAGCTCCTTCTCCATAGGTGGAATAATCCACCCCACACAGATCGATGAGTTGCTCGAAGCGTAGATCGTAGTCGTCGCGCAGCAGCCGCATCACCTCCAGCATGCCCTCGCGAGGAATGACCAGCGTGAGTTCCCCCACCTGCTCGGTCAGACTATAGTGCCGGCCTTCCAGCAACTTTTCGAGCCGCGCCGAAATGGCGGCCAGTTTGGCGTTCATGAAGGGTTCCGCTCCAGCTAGCGCGCGATGGTCTGAGTGCGCTTGATCTTGTTCTGCAGTTGAACCAGGCCGTAGAGCAAGGCCTCGGCGGTCGGCGGGCAACCCGGCACATAGACGTCCACCGGCACGATCCGGTCACAGCCGCGCACCACGGAATAGGAATAGTGATAATAGCCGCCGCCATTGGCACAGGAACCCATCGACAACACCCAGCGCGGCTCCGCCATCTGGTCATAGACCTTGCGCAGAGCCGGCGCCATCTTGTTGCACAGGGTGCCGGCCACGATCATCAGATCAGACTGGCGCGGACTGGGCCGAAAAACGATGCCGAAGCGATCCAGGTCGTAGCGCGAGGCGCCGGCGTGCATCATCTCCACCGCACAGCAGGCCAAGCCGAAAGTCATGGGCCACAGCGAGCCGGTGCGGGTCCAGTTGATCACCGTGTCCAGCGTAGTGGTCACGAAGCCCTTTTGCAGGACGCCTTCGATGCTCATGCGCCACGCGCCTCCGTATGACGCGCCCCCTGGATAGACCGCTTAAGGCCAGCGCCCAGCGATGCTCGCCTTGTTCGCATCCCCGCTACGCGGGGCCCCTGCTCAGTGGCTCGCATCGCCGCCTCCTC